>CAZBKA010000038.1:0-23767 GCA_964492365.1 uncultured Pirellulales bacterium
ATAGTTGCTATCGCAAAAGCTCTTGAGCAAGTTACTGCCAGCGATGCAAAAGGATAGTTTGAAGCATGCGGATATCAGTACACCAAAAATTAAAATGCTATAAAAAAGTTTTTTGGGCATTTTAATAATATTTTAAGGTTATTTTGGTAAAAGGTGTTTTTGCTTTCAATAAAGCATTATAACATAATAACTTATGGGGTAGGATGAAACTATATACGGAAATTGAAAAAATGCAGAAAATGACTATTAAGAGCAGGAAAATAGTAGATATCACAGTTGTGTCATCTCTGATTGTCTGCCTGGGAATTCTGGCATTTTTATTTCAAGGCTCACGTGGAATCTGGCAGCCTGATGAGGGATATTATGCAGGTACCGCAGTAACGATGATGTCCCGTGACAGCCTTCTAATTCCTTATCTTGGTGAACATGAGATATTTCTGGATAAGCCTCCGATGATCTACTGGGGGATAATGGGGGGTCTTAAGCTTTTCGGCCACAATGAATTCGGCGTGCGTTTCTTTCATGGCCTGTGCTTTATTCTGACAAGTTTGGCTGTTGGCTCGCTGAGTTATTCAATGTTCAAAAACAAAGGCTTGGCTTTATTATCATCGCTGATTTATGCAACGATGGCTGTCCCCTTTATAGCTGCAAATTTTGTCACACCCGACACTATTTTAACCCTTTGGACTACACTTTCTGCATTGTGCTTCTGGAATAGTGTTAAATCGCAGGGGAAAACAAAAATCAAATGGCAAATGTTCCTGTGTGCAGCAGTAGGATTAGGATTCCTCGCTAAGGGCCCTGCAATACTAATTCCCTGTGGTGCAATGTTTGTTTTTCTTTTGGTCAGAAAAGAAACATTGCGATATTTCCTTTTGCCATGGTCACTCTTAGGCATCCTTATTTTTATAGCTACAGGATTAAGCTGGTATATCTGGATTGGTTTTAAGTTACCAGGAGCGTTTAGCTATTTCATTGATAACCAAATCATGGGCCGTCTTATCACAGAAAAATACAACCGAAATCCAGGCCTTATAGGTGCATTGATATATGTCCCCGTTTTGGTTTTTGGCTCCATGCCTTGGTCGACAATGTGGTGGGAAAACAGAGGATTGCTTAAATCGTCCTTGCTTAGCAAACGATGGTTAAAAATACTTGCGACAAGACCAGAATCATTGTTTTTATTGTGCTATTTCTTTGTGCCGCTTTTAGTTTTATGTCTGGCAAGTTCCAAACTTGGATTCTATGCCCTGCCGATCTTCGTCCCGCTGGCAATTGCCACAGCAAAGCTCTGGATACAAAAAGCTCCAGCTATTGATGGCTTATCGTTTTCAAGTTTATTAAAAAGCTATGCTCGTCCAATTAAGCTGACAACCAGTTGGGTCATTATTCTATTGATCATAAAACTGGGACTCGCCTATTATCCAACACATGACGACATGCGTACCCTCTCGTCTCAAATTAAAACGCACCTGCCATCGGATAGTTGTGAATTATGCACAGTAGATGAACGGGCTGATGGATTATTGTTCTACGGCCTACAAAACGTAGAGCATTTGACAAATAAATCCAAACCATATCCAACATTCACCAAAACAGAAACTATCATGAATGAAATACATGATTTTATCAATGAAAATGAGTCTGGCGTTCTCCTTATAAGAGGATATTATAAAATCACTGAAATAATTGAAATATTGAAAAAAGCTGGAATTGACTATCGATTGGTAGAACTTTCATACAATAGAGCACTGTTATTTCCATGTTTAACTGGCAAAAACAGTTTGGATACTGAGAAAATCTAAGAAAGGTAAAAATGTTATTACGTAAGCTAAGAATGTATTTATTGCGATTAGTCTTTGTGCCGATTGTTCTCATCGCTGTATTTGTAAGCCCTTCCTGGTCACCGGAGTCGACTATGAGCTTTAGCATGGAATCGGTCGGATATTTATTTCTTTTGACAGGGCTAATAATCCGTATATGGTGCAGTTTATATATAGGCAATCGCAAATCCAAGGAAGTTGTTGACCAAGGTCCGTATTCTATCTCTCGGAATCCGCTTTACATAGGTTCTTTTTTCTTAGCTATTGGTGTGGGGCTTTGTTTTGAGAATTGGCTTTTACTTTTATTTGTATCCGCAATTATTGTTCCTGTTCATATTATCACAGCTAAAACGGAGGAGACCAATCTTGAGTTGAAGTTTGGGGAACAATACCGAATGTATAAGCAAAGAGTTCCAAGGTTCTGGCCTCGTTTCTCAAACTACAACAGCCCCGATATAATCGAAGTTAATGTTAATTCGATTCGAAGAATAGCCATGGACACGGTCAGTATTCTGCTTTTACCGCAAATAGAAGACTTGATAGAACTCCTGCACAACCATGGAATAATTCCATTTTTATGGCATTTACCTTTTTAGCTTTTCTCAAAAGAAATAATAATAAGTTTATGTGTATTTGTGTAACTTTAGGTATAAATTTGGAGTAGTAATGAATAAGATTGCAAAAGTCACATTTTTCTTCTGGATCATGAAGATAGCAGCAACCACTCTTGGTGAAACAGCCGGTGATCTCATGTCGATGACAATGAACATTGGCTACGCACTTAGTTCTGTCATTCTGATCATCCTGTTTGTTATTTTTCTTGTCATGCAACTTAAGTCCGCCAGGTTTAATAATATACTTTTTTGGACCGTGATCCTCATGACAAGTACTGCTGGTACAACAATATCAGATTTTATGGACCGAACCTTAGGGCTTGGTTACGCGAAAGGCTCACTTATCTTGGTCATTGGTTTGCTGATAGTCCTGAGGCTCTGGCATCTCAGCGAAAAAACAATATCTGTTAGCAACATACAAACAACAAAAGCCGAACTTTTTTATTGGATTGCAATATTGTTTTCAAATACTTTGGGGACAGCATTGGGAGATTTCCTCGCAGACGACTCTGGACTCGGTTTCTTAGGAGGTGCGGCACTTATCGGTGGACTCATTGCCTTGACCTTTCTTGCTTACAAATTCACCAAAACCAACAGAATCATGCTGTTCTGGATAGCTTTCGTTTTAACACGTCCATTTGGAGCAACTTTCGGCGATCTTCTTACGAAACCAATCGAAAACGGCGGACTCAATTTCGGAACTTTAGGTTCTTCCATAGTTCTCCTTTCCATACTCATAACATTGGTCATATATACAATCATAACAGAAAAGCGAAAATTAAACCAAAATGTAGCAAATGAAAGTTAAACCATGCAACAGACCTTATCCCACAACTTCGCTAAAAAAAACACATGTTGCTAACTTGAATTATACCTGGATTTTAAATAGAGTATTTTTTGAGCAAAAAGAACTCTATTTAAGGAATCGTAATGAGCCATGAACATCTTACCATTGATGAACGGGAAAGCATATTAAAAATGCGTTCAGAACGAAAAAATATGACAGATATTGCTGACCAGCTTGGTCGTAACAAAGGTACGATCAGCAAGGAACTGTCGCGTAATACAAGTTTAACCGGTGAGTACAAATCTCATCTGGCGCAGCGTTATTATCTTAAGCGCAGGGCTAAATCCAAAGAGCCTTATCTTCTGGAAGAAAACGGACGATTGAGGCAATATGTGATTAAAAAACTCAAAAAATATCTGTCTCCAGAGCAGATATCAGGCCGTATTGAGGTAGACTATCCGGATAATAGTCTAATGCGTGTAAGACATTTAACAATATATAGTTTGATACAGCGAGACAAAGATGCCAGCGGCAAATTTCACACATATTTATGGCAGGGTCATCGCAAAAGGCGTAAGAAGCACGGCAGTTTGAGAACCCAGGGCCAGATAGCTGATAGACGACCCATCAGTGAGCGTCCAAAGGTCGTTGAAAACAGAGAAGATTTTGGCCACTGGGAAGGTGATACCGTTGTTGGAAAATCACATGGTTCATTTGTTGCCACTCATGTCGAGCGTAAGAGCCGCTATCTTCTAGTAGGCAAGGCTGATGATAAGACTGCCGAGAGTGTCAACGCCATAACAAAGCAGTTATTCCGGAAAATTCCAAAGTCAAAACGCAAGACAATGACCTTTGATAATGGCAAGGAATTTGCCGGATTTAAGGAGTTGGAAAACACTGTCGGGTTCTGTTGTTATTTTGCCGATCCGTACAGTTCGTATCAGCGAGGCACGAACGAAAACACGAACGGATTGCTGCGACAATTTTTTCCAAAAGGCACAGATTTTAACCAAATCAGCGAAGAAAAGATTGACAAAGTTGCGGCCTTGATTAATGATAGACCTCGCAAATGTTTAAACTATCGGACACTCCATGAGGTGTTATGGAGCGGATAAAATTGTTGTGCTTCAGATTAAATTTTAGGATTTAAATGTAAATTGAGTCTTTCGCCTCGCGATAGAGAAATTCTACTCGCAGGCGGATTGCTGAACTACACCAAAGGACAGAAAAAATAAAAACCCGCGTGGGCCAAAGCCCACCCTACGGCTACACAAAATAATTGCAATAACACAACTTTTAAAAGGGCTCAAATATGATTTCAACACAAGATGGGGCGAGAAAATTAGACCAGTATTTCGGCTTGACATACATAGTCCTGCTCCTGAACACCTCGTTATATCTCAAATACGTTGATTTCACTGGCTTTTGGGTATATCCCTTCACCGCTGCCGTTTATTTTGCCTATTGCTTTATCTATATGCTGCCGTTTATTATAATTCTTCAACTGTTCCGCAAGTTTGTCTGTCTGTCATTTATGCAGTCATTTCTGCAAAAACTCCGCCTCAAACCAATGTGGCTGCTCTACATTTTGGCGGTATCGAGCATAACATTCCTCCAGATTTTTATTTTCACCGACCGGTTTATTTTCAATATGTACGACTTCCACATTAACGGTTTCGTCTGGAATTTACTTACCACGCCCGGCGGAATCGAATCTATGGGTGGCGACCCATCAACCACACTCACCTTCATAATGATTATCGCAGGTTTTCTGGCGATACAGAGCGCACTGCTGCTCCTGATGCTGAATGTCAGAAAATTCGAAAACTTTTCGCAAAGAGTTTTTTCAAAACTTAATGTCAACATTGCCATTATCATTTTCATTCTGCTCGGCCTGTTTCAGGCGGCGGCTTATGGCATAAGTTATGTCCGCAGTTACGACCCGATTCTTATTTCCAGCGAAGCGTTCCCATTATACATACCTGTTACCTTCACCAAATTAGCCAAATCGCTCGGTATGGATGTCAAGCGTCAGCCGCAAAAATTAGAAGCAAAAGATAATGCACTCGGCATCGATTATCCGCTCAATCCCATCACCCGCGCACCCGGCAGCAAAAACTACAACATTGTTTGGCTTGTGGCCGAGTCGCTTCGAGCGGATATGCTCGATGCGAACATTATGCCGGAGACCTGGGCTTTTTCGCAAAAAGCAATCTCCTTCCAGAACCATTACAGCGGCGGCAACGGAACGCGAATGGCAATGTTCGCGATGTTCTACGGGCTATACGGCAACTACTGGTTCAGCTTTCTAAACGAAGAAAGAAGTCCTGTTTTGATTGATTTGCTTATAGAAAACAACTATCAGATGGATATGTTTAGCAGCGCGAAATTTTCTTATCCTGAATTCGACAAGACGATATTTGTGCGTCTGCCGAAAAGCCAGCTCCACGACGACTCTGAAACCACCGGCAGCGAAGGCTGGCAGAAAGACCGTCAAAATGTCGCCAAACTGCTCGATTTTCTCAAAACCAGAGACCATAACAGACCATTTATGACATTTATGTTCTTCGAATCGCCTCACGCTCGATATTATTTCCCGCCGGAGAATATTATTCGCCCGGATTATCTCAAAGAGTTCAACTACGCAACAGTCAATCTGAATCGCGATATCCAGCTCATCAAAAATCGCTACATAAATTCATGCAATCATTTAGACAGCCAGTTCGCCGTTATTCTGCAATATCTTGAACAATCCAATCTGCTGGACGATACGATTGTTATAATCACCGGCGACCACGGCGAGGAATTTATGGAAAAGGGCCGATGGGGACATAATTCGGCCTTCACTGAAGAGCAAACCCGTTCGCCACTGGTACTTTGGGCGCCCGGCGAAAAACCATACGTAACAACTCAAATGTCTAGCCATTTAGATATACCTGTTACGGTGATGTCTCTGCTTGGCGTGGCCAATCCGCCGAGCGATTATTCCCTCGGTTTTAACCTGCTCGGCGGCGACTACCGCAAATTTACGGTTATCAGCGGCTGGAATACACTGGCCTATGTTGATGACGAATATAAAGCGGTATTTCCAACCGGTCTTTCGGGCTTGAGCAAACAGAAAGTAACCATGAAAAACGACATAGTGGTCAAGGATAACTCCGATTTTTACAGGAAAAAACAGGGAAATATCATTCAAATAATGAAGGAACTTGCCCATTTTCAAAAATAGGGGTAGAATACCTGCCGCTGGTTTTTGGGCTGTTGTAATTTTAGGATATATAATACGTTCTAATGTGAGTTGAAAATTATATTTATTGTCTAAAATTTTTTGAGGTTGAATATGTTTAATTCAATTGTTGAATTCTTGAGAACTGCGATAGATCAACAAATCGTAGGTGACCCTGTATGGGCAACTGTTGCATTTGTAGGACAGGCTTTATTTGGTGGTAGATTCGTATTGCAATGGCTGGTAAGCGAATACAAGAAAAAATCTCATGTCCCGATTTCTTTCTGGTATCTTTCAATAGTTGGAAGTTTAATTCTGCTTATCTATTCGATACACATAAAAAATCCTATTTTTATGCTTTCATTCTCTCTTAATACATTGATTTACATGAGAAATATTCACTTAATATACTTAGAGTCCAGACGTAATAGCTTGGCCCGTTGATTTTTGAAGGAAAAATATGAACAAAAAATATCTTCTTATATTTGCCGTACTTTTACTCTCAGCTATTACTTCGTTTTGGATGTTACCAACAATGACATTACGCAGCCATGAGTGTTTCGTTTCGGTAACCGCCCGCGAGATGCTCCAGAAGCATGATTATATCTGGCCAACTATGAATGGCATCTCAAGAATACAAAAACCACCTTTATGCTATTGGCTTGTCGCAGCCGTCGCAAAACTAACGGGCAGTGTCGATGAATTAACCGCCAGAATACCAAGTGCCTTATTCGCTTTTCTATCAGTCATCGCTATCCTTTATTATTTAAACAAATGGCTTTCTCTAAGAATTGCCGCCATATCTGCTGCCGTTTGGGCAACATCACTGACATATCTGCGATGTTCTCACCGCGCAAGGCCCGATATGGTCATGACTTTTTTTATTATTGTCTGTATGCTCAGTTTTTATCAATTGGTAATTTCTGAAAATCGTCGCAAACAGATTATCCAGGCAATAATTTTCTGGATCAGCTTTGCACTCGCAAATCTTGCAAAAGGACCGGCGCCAATTCCATATGTTTTAATTCCAATAGCAGTCTATATCATTATTAATAAAAAATGGCGAACGATCACCAGGATGCTTCCAGTAATTGGCAGTTTTGTTTTCATTGTCATGGTTATCCCATGGTTCCTCTTAATTGCAAATAGACTTAACTGGAATTTAACATTGTGGAAGCACGAGTATTTTGACCGGTTATTTGGTGATTACGTTCCCGGCGACTATCCTTTTTATTATTACATGATTGATATGTTTAAATACATCACGCCTTGGGTTGTCTTTTTACCTATAGCACTTTTTACACCTTTCTATAAGGTCTGGGCAGAAAAAAGACCAGCAATGACATATCTTTGGATATGGTTTGTTGCAGATATTATATTTCTTACATTAGATGGAGGAAAACGTCAGCATTATATTTTACCCATCATCCCTTCAATGGCCATACTCATAGGGATTGTTCTTGAAGATATGATTTTTTTCAGAAAAGCATATCCATCTGAATTCGCAAAAAAAATTCTATTGGTTCATGCAATTGGCATAATTGCTGCGGCCATAGTCGTCCCGATTGTTATCGCGAATATTTACCCGAACCTTCTTACCAAAGTTCTGCTCTTGAGCCTGGTGACTATAATTTTACTGATAATAACCGTAACACTTTTTGCTAAACAAAAGCCCCAATTGGCAACTATATCTGTCTTTTTCAGTATTACGGTTTTTATTGTTCTGGCCTTTTATAATTTTTCTGTCCCTGCCGACACCGATGATAGCTCCAGAGATTTTGCAAGAAAAATTGCCAGTATTGTGCCAGCTTCGGATAAACTTGTGGCATGTGGAGAGGTCTCGAGTAAATTCGTTCAGTATTACGGTCAGGTAGTCCCGACAAATCCTGACCCATCGCAGTTAAAAAAATATTATGATCAAGGCTACTGGGTGCTCCTGATAATGGATGATGTTAAATACTTGAAAGGGGAAGATTTTAAAATAGTATATTCAACTAAAAGAAAAGAGAAGGGCAATTCAGATTCAGCAGGAACCCTGTTTCACAATTAATACAATGTTAAAGAAATATTACAGCCATGAAGTTTAGAAAAATTGTAAATTTCCTTGGGCTTCGCAGAAGCATTGTTGGTCTCTTATCGATGGTCGTTTTAGTAGGCCTTGGTGAAAAAATAGCCGAGCGGTTCCTCCCGCTATACCTCATTACTCTCGGTGCAGGCGCTTTATCAATCGGTTTTCTAAATGCGATGGATAATTTCCAGAGTGCGATTTATGCCTTTTACGGCGGCTATATTTCGGATCGTCTCGGCACAAAACGCGCATTGCTTGTGTTCAATATCATAGCTATGATCGGTTTTCTTATAGTTGCCGTCTTTCCCTACTGGCAAGCCGCATTAATAGGTGCTGTCTTTTTCCTTTCATGGACAGCGATCTCGCTGCCCGCAACCATGAGCCTGATTTATCAGGTACTGCCAGACCACAAAAGAATTATGGGCGTTACCATGCATTCTCTGATCAGACGGATACCAATGGCCATGGGACCAATATTAGGTGGCCTGATGATTCAGTTTTTTGGTGTTACTGCCGGCATCCGAATTGCATTTTCCTTTTCTTTATTGATGGCCATTATCGCACTTGCACTTCAGCAGATAATGATAGAACCAATGAAAGCCAAACCCTCAGATAATGCGCCCGAAAAAAACCCTTTTCGTCTGCTTTCCCGTATGGATTTACCCCTGAGAAATTTGCTCATCTCAGATATCCTGATTCGTTTCTGCGAACAGATCCCTTATCCGTTCGTGGTAATCTGGTGCATGAGGACTATCAACTCACCGGTCAGCAGTGTACAGTTCGGCATTCTTACAGCTGTCGAAATGTTAACAGCCATGTTAATTTATATACCAGTTGCCTATTTTGCTGACAGAGGAAACAAAAAACTCTATATCCTTATAACATTCGTTTTTTTCACCCTGTTTCCCTTGATGCTGTTATATAGCCACTCATTCTGGCCTCTTGTTTTTGCTTTCATAATTCGTGGACTTAAGGAATTCGGCGAACCTACCCGCAAAGCTTTAATTCTTGAACTTGCTCCTTTGGAAGCTAAAGCAGGAATGTTCGGCCTGTATTATTTGATCCGTGACATCATCGTTTCTGTCGCTGCTTTTGCTGCTGCCTTCCTCTGGATGATTTCACCCGCTATGAATTTTATCACAGCATTTACTTTTGGTATTTTGGGAACACTCTGGTTTGCAAAAAGTCAAAAGTTTTTCCCCGCAAACACCAGGCAGGTTGACAATATCTAAAATAAAATAGTCTTATTTTAAATTGGTTATGAAATTGATTTCCTGTTGTGTCAAAGGCCGGTCATCAATGATCTTTTTTATTTGTTGTATTGTCTCTGCTGTTGACAAACCTTGTGCTTTTTTAAGCCATGTTGCTGTCAGCATCGCAACTCTTTTATCGTCGCCGCTGCCATGCAGCAATAGTGGTAAGTTTTCAATATTGCTCATCAGTAAAAAAAACTCGCCCTGTATCTGGTCATCTGGGAAGTAGTCTTGTTTGCTTATCGGCAACTCAATATACTTAACAGCATTTTGTTTTGTCCAGATCAACTCTTCATTATGCCAGTTTTTCTCCCTGTGCTCTAAAGCCGAGCGTACATTAACGATTGTCGAAATATGATATTTGTAAAGCAGCCGCATATAATCCATCCCACGAGGCTGCCCGCTTACATAAAGCTCATCCGGGATAATTACACGGAAGTCGGGTATATGAAAGTGCCTGACTCCTAAAACTATGCCCGCAACAATGATGAATATGTATATAATTAGGGTAATTAATTTTCTTTTCATTTTTTTCTCTGTAAAAATGTTTCTTTCGTATGTACTTTTCTAATTGAGTAGATTTTTCTATCAGTTGCCTCGAAATACACTCTGCTTATCATTTCACCTATCAAACCAGTTGATATTAAAATGAAACCCACAAGCAAAAGTATTGTACCCAAACCTGCCAACGGAGTGTGAGCAACAGAAATAGGAATGTTATAGACAAACTTGTCGTAAAGTATGTATGAAAAAATAATCATGGAAAACGCAAAGCAATACAATGCCCACTTGCCAAAAAAGTGTAAAGGCTTTGAAATATACCCAAGCACAAAACGCAGTGTTGTAAGATCAAATATAACTTTGAAAGTTCTTGAAATACCATAGTTGCTTGTTCCGCTTGGGCGATTAATATTTGTAATAGGTATTTCTACAATTCTGACACCATATCCGGCAACTAATGCTGGAATAAAGCGATGCATCTCTCCATATAATTTAACCCCAGTCATGACATCTCTTTTGTAAGCTTTAAATGTTGTCCCAAAATCGTGAATATCAACACCGCTTATCTTTGACGCGATCAGGTTTGCTATTCTTGATGGAATTTTTCTCATCACAAAGTTATCAACTCTGTTCTTGCGCCAGCCGCTTACAATATCATATCCTTCATTAAGTTTTGCAAGAAACTCTGGAATCTCTTCTGGTGCATGCTGCAAGTCACCATCCATCGTTATTATGATATCACCTTTCGAAGCATCAAATCCAGCAGCCAAAGCAGGAGTCTGACCAAAATTCCTCCGAAATTCAATAACAACAAGTTTCTCATCTTTAGCCGCAAGCTTTTTAAGTCTCTTAAGAGTATCATCTTTGCTGCCGTCATCGATCAAAATCAACTCATAACTCAAACCCGTTTTAACCATGACACTCGTTAGTCGCAAGTAAAGTTCCTCTACAACCTCAGCTTCGTTGTATAGGGGGACTATGATAGAACATTTTAATGAAGTCATATTATAATTGCCCATAATGAATTAATTCTATTCCTGCTTTTTCAAAATACAATCTCACTTGTTCACTACAAAGAGTATTCAATTCGTCTTCTCGCTGCTGTAATAGACGAGTTTTGGCAGGGTCTAAGCCTTCAGTAAATCCTGGGTGCGTCATTATTTCTATCACAGATATGGAGCTACGTAAAGAAACTGCCCGAAACAAAGCAAGGTTTATTTGACCCGTGTGAGCAATCCCCAAAAAAGCATCTGTCTTAAAATACTTTGAATTTTGGAGCTTATTGAACTTTGCAAGACTACTTATTATTTTTGATCGTACCTTACCCTTTTTACTTGATTTAGGCCAATAGCCTCTTTGGAATTTTGAATGTTCTATTGGCAAACGTATAGCAGAAATATCATATTTTTCTGCCAATTCAATTACGATTTTAAATATTGCTGGGATGGTATGAATATGTTTATGAGAATCTATGTGTGTTGGTTTTATGTCTCTTTCAACTAACCATTGAATCTGAGCTTCTAATTCTGATTTTATTGTTTCTTTTATTTTAGGATTTAACATTGAGAGGAAAAATAATTTTCCTGGAGATAATGCAAATTCACCACTTGAACCAGTTAATTTTTTTATCTGGTTATTTTTTGTAATTGGAATTCCTTCCGTAAGATTCAGGTGTATGCCAACTCCAAGGCTAGGCATTGATTTAGATAACTTAACAGCGTCATCCGAACCAGCTGTATTAGTCATAATAGTTGCACTTGTCAACACTCCCTCTGTATGTGCCTTAAAAACAGCTCTGTTAACACCTTCACAAAGACCAAAATCATCAGCATTTATTATGAATTTTCTGCTCATTTTCAATATTCTCTTAAATAATGATTTGATATACAAGAAAACAAATTAAGCTAGAACACTCTAAAGATAAAAGCTTAAACTAACCTTAAAACAATTTGGCTCATATACAACCATGCCCGCAAGTATTTGGCAGATAAAGTAATATTGTAAATATGCCATCTTTCTTTATTTCTGCCTTAACCTCTATTCCTAATGCATCCGAAACCTTTCGAACTACTGACAGACCTATTCCGCTGTGCCTGTCCGTATCCGTTCTCGACTGATCCTTACGCCAAAATAATTCAAATATATGAACCACTTCCTCTTGAGTTATAATGCTTCCAGTATTGGATATGCAAATCTCAACAACCCCTTCAACCTGTTTTGCTTTTGCCCATATTCGTCCTCCCCGATTGCAATACTCCACCGCATTATCCAATAAATTCGAGATGATCATACCAAGGCGGTCTTTATCAGACTCGCAAACCAGGTCCTCAAGAATAGCATTTTCGAAAGCTATTTCTTTATCATAAGCCAGATCACCAAAATATCTCCAGTGATTATCGATCAACCCCTTCACATTTATTGATTCCTTCTGCATCGATATCTGACCAGATTCAAGTTTAGATAAACAAAGCAGAGTATCGATCAATTTGTTCATTGTAAGAACAATTCCCAGACACTCGCCAAGATATTTCTGATATTCATCCTTGCCCCTCTCACGAGATAGACACACTTCAATAGTCGTTTGCAAACCCGCCAAAGGAGTACGTAGCTCATGAGCAACATTCTTATTAAACCGTCTCTCATGTTCAAAAGATGCCTTAAGTCGACTCAACAAATTATCCATACCCTCACATATCGGGTGTAGCTCTGCTGGAAATTCTGTTAGTGGAAAACGCCGTTCAAAATTATCTTCACGAATTGATTCTATCTTTTTCGCAAGTACACACACAGGCGTAAGAATTATATGAGTTACAAAGTATGCCAAGCCAGTAGACATAAAAATAATAATAATTGATGAAATAAAAAGAAGCCATTTTAAAAAATGCAAATGACCATATAATTCACCAGCTTCTTTAGCAACAGTTAAAACCAACTCCCTGCCTTCCTTAATCATGTCTTTATCAGGTTCATCTTCTAATCTAGGCAAAAAACTATATGTGATTGACCGCCCAGCTTTTCCATCAGGCAAAACACACTCTCGATACTCAAAAATCTGTGAGTCTTTGTTAAAATTAGCAAGATTCTTCTCATCCAAAGATGGAGACCGAACAAGTATTTGCCCATCCAGACTCCAAATTTGAAAGTAGGCTCCACCATTAACATTATTAAATTCAGGTATCATGCTCACATCAAATTCAAAGTCAATTTTTCTTTTTAAACTTTTATTATCACCTCCGTCTTCATCATCTTCCTCGATCACCGCTGAAAGCATCTTAGCAGAAGCCAATAATGATTTATTAAAATGATGGATCATTGTCCGCTTAGTTACAGTATAAATAATCAGACTAAAGATAGCTAAAAGTATCGTTGTGCCAATTACAATATCCCATATCAATCTCTTGCGAAGCGATAATTTCATTCACAAACCCCTAACATATATCCTCTACCGTGTATCGTATGGATCAAATCAGCTTTGCCATCAATCTTCAGCTTCTTCCTCAGATAAGCAATATAAACATCCACCACATTGCTGCTCGCCGAAGAATTAAATTCATAAATATGTTCCCATATATCCGTTCGTGAAACAACCTCCCCAGCCCTCATAGCCAGATACTCCAAAAGCACATATTCACGAGAAGTCAACAGCACCTCACATCCCGCACGAAAAACCTTTTGGCTGTTCAGCTCAATTCGCATATCTTCAATTACAATTTTCGTCTGCTTCTTAGTATAAGCGCGTCGAACCAATGCCCTGATACGCGCCAACAGTTCCTCAAACGAAAATGGCTTAACAAGATAATCATCCGCCCCAAGATCTAACCCCCGAATCTTATCTTCCAAACCATCCTTAGCTGTCAAGATCAACACATGGCTCTGTCTGCCCTCAGCCCTCAATTTCTCAAGAACCGCCAAACCATCTATCCCAGGCAGCATCAGATCAAGCAGAATAACATCATACTCATTACTCATTGCAAACCAAAGCCCCTCCTTGCCATCCCCAGTTGCATCAACAGCAAACCCCGCCTCCTTCAACCCCTGTTTCAAAGATTTCCGTAAAGGTCCATAATCTTCAACAACAAGAACACGCATAGCATACCCCTAATAGTCCAAACAAAAAACACCGCTGACCGAAATTAATTCACTTGTTCAGCGGTGCTAATTTTAACATAAAAACATCACATAGTCACGATTCTAATTAAACTCACAATGCAAATCCTAGTCGTCATCCTCTTCATCGTCATCGCCATCGTCGTTATCTTTGCTTTCAACTTTTTTACTAACAACCTTGCCATCAGAAGATATCTTTAATTCAAACTCTTTTCCGCCAATAACAATTTCTGCCTCATAAAGGACGTTTTCGCTTTCGTCATCCCTTTCAACTTTTTTAATATCCCCATCCTTACATTCTTTCAGGATTGTTGCGATAACAGCTTTAGGAACCTGACTAAATGTCAATTCCTCTTCGTCATCATCTTTGTCTTTACCTTTATGCTCTCTATCATTGTCCTCATCTTCTTCGACTTCCCGTTTAAGTATCTTCCCATCAGTAGACAATGTTATCTCTAAATCTTTCCCGCCTTCTTCAGCTTCCACTTTGTAAGCCATAATAGGAGTATCAAGTTTTGTCAAAACCACAGCATAGTATTCAACTTCCTGTTTTGCTTCTTCAACTTTCATTCCGGCGAGAGCTTTTTTGACCGCATCAGGCAGACTTTTAACATCTATCTCTTTTTCTTCTTCAACGATCGTTCCATCTTCTGCGACAGTCAATTCAGTTTCCATACCATCCTGACTCACTTCTACCTCATATACCTTCATGCCTTCTTTCTCCATCTCCATTTTCTCAATTTTTGCCCCAGGACACCGCAATTCGATAGCCGCCTTAATAACTGCCGGTAATTTAACCGCACAGCACTTACCACAATCAGCATAAGCACTCACACACAAAAAGACCATAACCAAAGCAGCGACAACACCAAGCATAAAATATTTCCGTTTCATTCTGATTCTCCTATAAAAAAATTAATAAAATTCACTCACAATATCAATTGCTGCGTATAACAATACAAAACCAAATATGAGAATAAGATGAGAATGAAATTTTTTTTTAAAAATTTTTTTATAGTACAAACCTTCAATGAGCCTTTGGAAACTCGTATTTATTTATGAATCCGGTGCTAAGACCAATATGGCGAGATTATATGGTCGAGCCAAATCAGGTCAGAGAGCAGTGGATGATACTCCATCAGGTCACTGGTGTATGACAACAATGATTTCATCTGTTCGTTTAGATGGTTCAACAGCTTGCATGGTCGTTGACGGAGCTACGACAAAAGATATTTTCAAAGCTTATGCTGAAAAGATACTTTTGCCAACGCTCAAAGCTGGAGATGTTGTTGTTATGGATAATCTTTCAGCCCATAAAAATCAAGAGATTATAGATTTGATAGAGTCCGTTGGTGCCGAGTTGTGGTTTTTACCTCCATATTCACCTGATTTGAATCCAATAGAAAAGATGTGGAGCAAAGTCAAATCGATTTTAAGAACATTGAAAGCCAGGACGGAAGAGTCACTGATAGTTGCTATCGCAAAAGCTCTTGAGCAAGTTACTGCCAGCGATGCAAAAGGATGGTTTGAAGCATGTGGATATCAGTACACCAAAAATTAAAATGCTATAAATTTAAAATAGTTGCAATACTGGGCGCATTAAGTAGTTAACAGAAAATCCGTATGTCGTCAGTTAATGATAAAGATTTCTGGCATTCATAGTTTTTCGTGTTTCAGTTGACCTTTTCGGTCAGGTACTCGGCAACGATGGCATGGGCTTGAGCTGTCCAGTGTTGATCATAGGTGTAATAGGTCTGAATGCCGCTGACGGTCGCTTTTTTCAGGGGCTCGGTCAAGCTGAGGAATTTAATGTTATTAGCACTGCAAAATTCTTTAAAAGTGTTTTCTTGAACTGCAATGCGGTTGCGCAATAAATCCGTATCAATCGGGTCAGGCAGATTTTTGACTTTCATTGCTAAAAACGCCCTTAGTTGGTCAATTGGAACCTGACGGATGACTTCATCAATCAGGATGGTAGGTTTGTCGGGGGCATAGACAACGATCAGCCTGATATTGTTTTCGTCACAGAGTGTTTTTGTTTTCAGCAGCAGGCGTTTGGATTCTTTACAGCCAATCGTTTCGTTAAATTGTTCGGCTGTCATCCAGTGCTGAAGCAGGCGTTTAAGATCGAACGTGTAAAAGTGCCCGCTGCCGACCGGCGTTTCCAGAGGCAGCCATGCCACAGGATACATTGGGTGTCCCGGTTTATTCACACGCGGATCGCCTAAAAATCGATGGGCTCCAACTGGCGACAGACTTCGCTCAATTGACCTCTTTATCATTATTTGCAGAGGAGAACGTTTCAAGACAATGTAACGTATGGATTTTTTGGGTCGCTCGTCATTAGTATTTTTCTTAAAATTGCTATCCCGAAAATCATTGCCTTCGTAAAGCATGTAGATAACCGTATTAGGTTTTTTAGCCAGTCCGAATTTTTGCAGTGTATCCAGGTAGGTCAGCGGGGTTCCACCGGACATGCCAAGATTATAGAGGCTGACATTTTTGTTTTTTGCCAATAATGCCCACCAGACATCGCTGTCGGTTACGTTGTTGCCTTCGGCAAAAGAGTCACCCAGAACCAGCCAGTCGGCGGTTTCAGTTGGGTTGATATTGCGAAATCCCTGGCTGTCGATGGTCAGGGTATAGGAAACGTTCGGATATCCCTTTGCCGGTTTGGGATATGTAAAGCATGTCCCTGGCTTATCTTCAAAGATACCTTTGAATACATAATTGGGTTGGCGATGATAGGACTGTCCTGTCTTAACATAACCAGCGGACTGAACCACCCGCAGCCCGATATCAAAAACAATGATGGCCAGTATAATCGAAAGCGTTAACGCAATAGTCTTAAACGCATCTTCTCTTTTTTTCTTCGGTGTCTTTTCAGGCGTAGATTTCCATGTATTAATCATCACAAAGATAGCGATAATAGTCAAAATCAGCAGTGAAATAATACTTTCCAGCGTATACCGGCCCAGCAAAATTGCACGCTGCTGGGCGACGTTATATGCCAGATTACTTTCTTTGAGATACAGCGAGGTCATTACGCCAATGGTCACGGTGGTAATGAACAATCGAATCTTCGTTTTCTTTTTCATGGCTCTCTATACTTAAAACAATGGATAGATAAATGGCGCCAACGCACTGCTGCTCAGTATTACTAACAGCCCCAGGCCAAAAAGAATCAGGATAATCGGCAGCAGCCACCATTTTTTATTATGTTTGAGGAATACGATAAACTCACCAGCCAGAGACTGACGTTTCTCATTAGCCAGTTGTTCAAGTTCGTTATTTTGTTTGGAATTTTCGTTGTGTGTCATTTTTTACTCGCTATGCTTGATTGAAATAATCCTTTGTTGTTCGTTTTTTATCGTACTTGATCCAGTATGTTTCAGCGTGCTTATCATAGCTTCGACACAGGATGTCCTTTTTTCTGATTTTAAAAAACAGCGCATACGATGTAATGATGCCATAGTAGAATAGTGCCATCACCAGATGGCTGAAAACCCAGCCAATCGGAAATATCACGATGATTAATGTTAAGTAGACCGGTTTAATCAGGGTCGTTGAGATTCTGCTGGCGGTATAAAGCAAAACCCCGACAAGGCAAAAGATAACTAAACCGCACGTCGATATTTTGTCGCGCCCAAAGAACAATAGTCCCAGCAAGGTCAGCATCGCCAGTGAGATGCCACCGAAATCTCTCAGGGTTTTTTTATTAGGTTTAAGATTTAATGAAACAAATGCCACGATGGTTCGTCCTTAATCAAGTTCGAATATTGTCAGATATTTTTCAAGTTCCTCTTTAGCCTTTTCCGGCTGCTCGGATTTATACAGAATCTGGTTTTCCAGTACCAGCACATCCATATGTGTCATCATGAAACAGTGGTAAGCGTTTTCCGGTGTGCAGACAATCGG
Source organism: uncultured Pirellulales bacterium (assembly GCA_964492365.1). Taxonomy (GTDB): domain Bacteria; phylum Planctomycetota; class Phycisphaerae; order Sedimentisphaerales; family Anaerobacaceae; genus JAGLTN01. The sequence continues at coordinate 18,298 of CAZBKA010000038.1, forward strand.
CTCCCCACGGACATTGAAGCTTGTGTTGATCACCAGCGGACAGCCCGTCTTTTCTCGAAACATCCTGATCAGTCTATAGTATCGCCCATGACGTTTTTCATCAACAGTTTGCAGCCGAGCCGAGTAGTCGACATGCGTAATGCTCGGCACTTCACTGCGTTTGACTTTCAACAGCTCAATACCGGTCAGGTGATTTGTTTCTTCGCCGGTCTGACAGCGTTTGCTTTTTTGTACCGGTGTGACCAGCAACATATACGGGCTTTCCTTGTCGTTTGGAAAATCAAAGTATTCGTTAGCGTTTTCACGAAGGATACTCGGTGCGAATGGTCTGAACGACTCGCGAAACTTGATTTTGAGATTCATGCGAGTTTGCATTTCCTCATTTCGCGGATCACCGATAATGCTGCGGCTGCCCAATGCACGCGGGCCAAACTCCATCCTTCCATGGAACCAACCGATAACGTTTCCGTTTTGCATCTGATCAACCACGCTTTCGAGCAGTTTTTCTTCATCATTGATGGTATGATAAACCGCGTTAACCGAATCGAGATAGCCAGTGATCTGTGCGCCGGAAAAGCTCGGACCCAGCAGCGAACCATGTTGACTGTCTTGACCTGACTCTATTTTTCGCTCATTTCCCAGCAGTTGATAATGCACGAACATTGCCGCCCCGAGTGCACTGCCTGCGTCACCGGCGGCCGGTTGGATCCACATGTTTTCAAAGGGACCGTTTTTGAAGATTTTTCCGTTTGCGACACAATTCAGTGCGCAACCTCCGGAAAGCACCAGATTTTTCATTCCCGTCAGTTCATGTGCATGGCGAACGATTCGAAGCATGATCTCTTCGGTGACTTTCTGAATGGATGCGGCGATGTCCATCTCTCTCCGGCTGATCTGAGATTCAGGGCTGCGTCGCGGGCCATCGAAAAGTGTTTCCATTTTCTTACCAGTCATCACATCAGTGTAGCAGTAGGTGAAATAGTCCATATTGAGCCGAAATGAACCATCTTCTTTGATGTCAAGCAGGTTATCCATCATACGGTCATAATAGATCGGACACCCATAAGGTGCCAACCCCATCAGCTTATATTCACCGGAGTTGACTTTAAAACCGGTAAAATATGTAAACGCCGAATACAGCAGTCCCAGCGAATGTGGAAAGTACATTTCATACAGCAGTTCTATTTTGTTGCCCTTTCCGATGCCGATGCTGGTAGTCGCCCATTCCCCGACACCGTCGAGAGTCACAATGACCGCTTCTTCAAACGGGCTTGGGAAAAATGCACTGGCTGCATGCGATTCATGATGTTCCGTGAAGATATATTTATTCGTGTACTTATTTTCCAACGCTTTGTCCAGTTCTCGTGGCAGATGCAGTTTCTGGTCGAGCCACTGCGGGATACCCATCAAGAATTGCTTAAAGCCTCTGGGCGCATATGCGAAATAGGTTTCGAGTAGTCGTTCAAACTTCAGTAGCGGTTTTTCATAAAAAACCACATAGTCCAGCTTTTCGATAGATAGCTTAGCTTCGCTCAGGCAATGCTTAATCGCATTTACAGGCATTTGAGAATCGTGTTTTTTGCGGCTGAACCGTTCCTCTTGCGCCGCATAGACAATTTTCCCGTCCACTAACAGTGCAGCAGAACTGTCATGGTACAGACCGGATATTCCCAGAATGCTGACCGATTTTTTCATATGTAACAACCTTTTAAACTGTCGAACAAAAACATACAACCAGCTTACTATATAATTGAGACTCACTCAACTGTCAATAATCAGGAACCATTTTACACAGGAGAGTAAAAAGCCTCTAAGGCCGTTTCATTTGTAACCGTTCACGGGTATTTTGATAATATTGAGCAACGCACTCAATGCCAAAATGCCCATTTTCAACTCGATGAATTATAGCGTGCTCAAGGCGATATATCAATATTTTTCTCAAGCAAAAGTCTAAATTTGTCCGATAATAATCTCGTTGGTAAACACAAGAACAAAACTTGACTTATCAAAAAGAACAATTCTATATTCAGCGTATCGCTGAACTTGAAAAACAAGTTGCTGAACTTATTAAAGTCAATGTTGAACTGGCTGCACAGGTAGCTCAGCTCACTGATAAGGTTGCTAAAATCTCGAAGAATTCTTCCAACTCGTCTAAGCCGCCATCGTCGGATATTGCCAAACCACCACGAAAGAAGAAAGGCAACGGTTCTCGCAACATTGGCGGCCAACCCGGACATACCAAACACGAACGAACACCTTTTACAACGGACGAAATTGATGACTTTCACCCCCACACCCTTGCTGCCTGCCCTGATTGTGGCGGTAAACTCAAAGAGGTTGAAAACGCCGGCAAAGTTGTTTAGCAGGTTGACATTGTTAAAACGCCGATTCATATTGAACAGCATACTGGACTTTGCTACTGGTGCGAGCATTGCCAGAAGTTTCACTACGCACCGATGCCGGCTCACATTGAGAAAGGCCAGTTGACCGGGCCGCGTCTTACCGCTACTATTGCCTATATGAAAGGTGGTTGCCATTGTTCGTTTTCTACGATTCGTAAGTTTCTGCGTGATGTTGTGGGCATAACCATCTCTCGCGGCCAATTGAACAAGCTGATACAAAAAGCATCTGCTGCTTTTGAGCAGGCCTATAATGAATTTCTTGAATATCTGCCTAATGAAGCAAAACTTAATGTTGATGAAACCGGTCATAAGGAAAATAAAAAGCGTTTCTGGATATGGTGTTTTCGCGGGGACACTTATACCTTGTTCAAAATTGCCGACACACGCGGTTCCAAGGTACTGATCGATGTTCTTGGCGAAGACTTTGCTGGGGTGATTGGCTGTGATTATTTCTCGGCTGATCGCAAATACATGAAAGACTTCGATATTCTGATACAATTTTGCATTGCTCATCTTATCAGAGATATTAAATATCTGGCCGGTCTTACTGATAAAGCCACCGCTGATTACGGCCAAAAACTGCTTGATGCGACGCGTGATATGTTCAGCATTTTTCACAAAGCCGAAGAATTGACTGCAAATGATTTTGCCGAAGCGATGGAAGAAAGCCGAAAAGCTTTCCTCAGTATTGTATTGAACGATGTTCCCGAAAGTCGCCAAGCTCAGAATCTTGCAAATCGTTTTCGCACACACGGCGATGCTTATTTCCGATTTATCACAACACCAGGCATTGAACCGACAAATAATCTCGCTGAACAGGCGATACGCTTTGTTGTCATAGACCGCTATATTACCCAAGGCACTCGTAGCGAAAACGGTCGAACTTGGTGCGAACGAATCTGGGCCGTACTGGCGACTTGCGGGAGCCGGGGCCGAAACGCATTCGATTTTATATTTCAATCTATCCAAGCTTATTTCTCAGATCAACCTTTTCCTTCATTATTGGGACCATAACCCACATTTAAACCCTGTGAACGGTTACAATATATTTAACAACTTCATTTTCGATGCAGACCAAGGCCTGCTGAAATATCCTCAACAGAACAGGGACGACGCTGTAAAAGCGTTAAAACATCATCACGTTGGGAAATAAATTCCTGCTTTTCATGAACACCTCTGTAGTCAGCAATAACTTCAGAGCGACCAAATAATTGTGCTGCTAAATATTCAAGATGTTCTTTAGGAATCGGTTCAGCAAAAGTCTCCGCCGGGGGACGAGTCACTGTATTGACTTGAACTATATCCGGTATTTACATTTATTAGCTCTTACCCATGCCAATGTACCCATTTTCCTTTTTCTTTTCCGCCAATAGCATCATAGAGCGTTTATTGAGATAGAATCAGGTGTTTAGCCTCTTGCTTAATGCGGGCAATGCGATAGGGATTAAAATTATACAAAGGACAGCTGATAACATTGCAGTCTGCCGCCTCTGTTCTTTGAAACGCACAGCAGTCCAGGCACTTAATTCGTATAGCAATCGACCTCTGTTTTGTTTTGAATGCTTTAAGATATTGCTTTTGCGTTGATGGGTGTTCATTCTTGATATAATTTTTGCGGTATTCGTCGTTAGCTTCCATATGCACTTTCTGTTTAATCAAATCCTATCCTTACGAAACTCCAGGTTAGCTTTGAAATCTTTGGGAACAAGATCGTAGTAACTTATATCACTGCTCATTTGCTTTGTTCCTTGCCCGTTGAAGAAAACTCCATGCCCCGGCACTTGGCGCATCTTCGTGTTTGACATCTGCAATGTCGATGTGGTCAAAGACCCATTGCACAACAGCTCTCGCTGTAACGGACGGCTTATCGGCAAAGACATCCATGCAAATAATATCATCATCAGGCACAACAGAATCATCATCACAATTATCCTCAGCCACTTCTGCTCGGTAAGATTCGGGGCCAAACTTCTGGCGAGCTTCATACCATGCATCTTTAGCAGGCATCCCGTCTGCTTTAAGTTTTTCACGATACCCAATAAATTCATTCCAGCGTCCTTCTTGTTTTAACCTTGTCTTTAATTGTTCTTTGCTTTCCATAATGATATTTTTTACGGCACGAAAATTTTTGTCCACCCATCATAAAAAAACTCAAAAATTATCATCTCGGCTTTCGGGCTAAGTAAGGAGGTAATCGAAAAAGGGGGCGGGGGTGTGGTTCGGATTTGCGGCGAATAGGAGTCCCACTATTTTTTTATTGACCTGCTTTGGCCTTAAAAAGTTTCTGAATCTTTTTTACCTGCCCTTTATCAGGTGACAACAGAGGACAACAGCCGGTGTAGTGGGCACGCACCACACCAAAGCACTTGATTTTGACGGTCATTTTGAAAATTAAAACTGATATTGTCTCGCGGGCGGGCGAAGAACGATCTGCCTCTTTGAGTTATCTTGCGACCTTACCAAAATATGCTATTCTAAAAAAGACCCAGAATATTTACTTTTAGTATTGCCTCTCTCGCTGCGTTATGTTACACTCTAAGCATGAATCGAATAAATTCACATCAAGAACAGATCACAAAAAAAGCTGTTATCTATGCAAGGTTTTCACCAAGAAGAAATTCCGATACTTGTGAGTCAATCGAAACTCAATTTGACCTTTGCAAAGACTATTGCAATAAGAACAATTATCAAATCGTCTCTCAATTCAGCGACAAAGCACTATCAGGCTCGGAAGAAGACAGACCTGCTCTATGGTCAGCCATTGAAGAATTAAAGCGGGGCTATGTTTTAATTGTTTACCGCCTGGATCGTCTGGCAAGAAGTGTTTATCTAAGTGACATCATCGAGCGGGCAGTCAATAAAAAAGGTGCTTGTGTTGTCAGCATCTGCGGTGAAGGGACATGGGCCGATGGCGATGAGGATTGGCTTGTACGAAAGATACTTCAGACTCTGGCAGAATATGAACGCAAGGTTATAGCAGCAAGAACTAAAGCCGCTATGCTTCGTCATCAGGCTAATGGCAGACGTATGAGTAAAGAGCCGCCATTTGGTTTTGCTGTTGATCCTGA
>CAZBKA010000039.1:0-23221 GCA_964492365.1 uncultured Pirellulales bacterium
ATCCTCTTGGAGTCTTCTAGCTTTTTACCATCGAGACTCGTAAGGACTATTGCCCCGTAGTTTCTGTCGACAATGTCTACCGTAATACTTATCCCGGCTAGATCAAAAGATTGGTTTGCAATAAAACCCCAAACTGCTCTTGAAGCATCTCCGGATGCTTTTACATAAGCTTTTTCTTTATCCCTGGCATCCCAGACCAGATTACCATCATCACTTTTTAGGAATTCCTCTTTGGTGTATATTTTTTCATCAGGCTTTTCCGCTTTAGGGTCGGTGCCTATCTGATAATTTATCGCCATCGAGCCTGGCATTATATCAAGCAATGTTCCCAACGCTTTTTTCTCTAAAGGTTTAAGGTCTGCTCTGCGGAACATATTTGCACATGATGCAACCATTGCAACTTTTACAGGATTGCCATTAAGTTCAAAGAATTCTGTAATATGGTCAACATCCCATTGTCCGGGCAGAGAGTGATATTCGAAGAAATAAACCGCATCCCAGTCTTGTATTGCTGCAACCATAGCGGCAAATGAACCCAGTGATGCCGAATACAGGCTTGGGTTTGGTATGTTCCATTCTGACATCGTATAAGGCATACCTTCGATTCTTTTGGCGGCCCCTGTATTCAGTAAAGAATTATTCAGCGGGAACCATTCCATAGGCTTTGTGGGCAGTATCCAGTCCTCTTTATCCCATTGAATACGAGGAAACTCAGGGTGCTGCCAGTAAATATGTATATCAGTATAATCACAGGTATTTGGTATTACCGATTCGTCATGGTAATCGAATTGTGACGCAGTGATCGGTACTTTGACGCCCAGTTCATTGACTAAGAAGTTTTTCATATCAACAACGAATTCGGTTTCAGTATCGATCATAAATCGCTTCAGGTCTTTTTTAGCCAGAGGATTACAACCTTCCGCAGGCAATTCGACATTTGCATTTTCAATCGACTGTCCTTCAGGCAACGCTTCAATCACACCGCCTTGCTGGAGTTTTATGTCAGCCAGATAAAGGCTGCTGTCACTTGCTCCAACTTTGAAACATAGCCTTGCGTTTTTCTCGTTTGTTTCTGTTGCCCTGAAAATAGTTTTATATTGTTTCCACTGGTTAGTCAGCTTAGAGGTTTGCGTAAAACCGAGACTGTCCCAGTTATCCGGGCCGTTGTTTGAAATGTCGATATATATACTTCTGTCTTTATCAGCTTTCGCCCAGAATGAGATTGTGTAAAGTTTTCCCTTTTTGATAGCTAAGTTATAATGAGCAAATTCCTGTTCATGCTCTTTTTCAGCTTTTTCAATTATCTCAATTTTAACAGCTTTTGTATTTTCATCAGGACCAGGTTGGTTTGGCAGGGCATTATATTTAGATTTGTCACCACCATATATCCATGCCCCAAGGCTGTTTTCAAAATCAGCTTGAGTAGTGACAACATCACCGAGAGCCTCACTGTTTGCGAGGTAAATTTTTTCAAGTCCTTCAGTTGAGCCGTATTCCTTTTTAAGCCAGACATTCCACTGCCTTTTGAATTCACTGCTGTAAGGCTCAGGCAGTTGGTAAGCATAGGAAGGGTCTCTGCTGAAGATATTTTCGTTGATGATCTCAACAACAGCGACAGCCGGATCATCGACGAGTTTCAGTTTTGTATATGGATTAACATGGGTCAGATACATCCTGCAGTATTCTTTCAGAAGCTTACGCATGTTAGGTTCAAAGTAAAGTATCCATTTATTGGTTTCCGACATGATATATGGCAAACCCTCGGTCACGAAGCCTTCTTCTTTAAGAAATGCCCTGGTGACATGCATATTCAGATCGAAATATATTCCTTGCTTTCTAAGCTCAGACATGAAGTATTCGAGTCTATCCTGCTGCTGTGGGTCGAAGACTCTTTTCCCATCGACCAGTTCCTTTGCCCAGATACCTCTCGGTGTCGTATGCCAATCAAGGTGATGAAACCTTACCCCGTTAATACCGATTTTTCTCAGGTGAGCTGCAATTTTTGGAGCGTCTTTTTTATCCGGGAAGTTTCCGTCAAGGCAGATATTAACGCCCCATATTCTTAGTCTGCCAGCATCTGTATAGAAGTGGCCGTCTTTGATTCTTACAAAACCGAAATCACTGGACGGCCCTGGTGACAGGTATGACATATCTGTTGCTGATTTGCAGCTGTCAAAGCCCGGCACAACAAACGGAAATCTTTCCTCTCCGGCAAAAACATTCGCCGCACTAAGAGTTACCAGGGCTGCAAACAAAATGATAGTAGTTTTCAGATATGATGTGTCATTGTGTTTCTTTACAAACATAAATATTTAGCCTCCAGTGCTAAAAAAAACAGAATTACTCAGACAATCTTACCTGAACAGGATTTTTTTGATCCCATGTTTCAGATAAAATCTCTTTGCCTTTTTCATAAATACTTACGACGAGGTCGTTATCACGTTTAACAATAATATCGAAACTTGTATCAAATGCACGTATATTTTTCAAGGACATTTCATTCCATCCAGCCGGTAATTTTGGTGTGCATGTAAAACTTTTTAATCCTGTCGGTCTGATGCCGAATAGGCCTTCTGTTATAACTCTGCAATAAAGTGCACTTTCCGCTGCCAAATGTCGCTGATTGCCCTCAGGATACGCTTCAACAGGATATGGAACATGTTCACCCAATAAGCGTTGCTTGCTGTAAAAGTTGAGTTTTTCCATAGCCAGATCAGTTTCACCAACAGCAAACGCGCCTCTCAGTGCGTATAGCGTTGAGCGATCCCAGAATGTTATATCGCCGCTGCAGCTTGCCAACCCGTCCTTGGTCCATAAATTCTGGCTAAACAACGCTTTTATTGTTCCTTCTTTTCTGTCATCAATCCCCATTGTCAGAGGAATACATATCCAGGCACGAAGGCGAGTGTTGCCATCGTAGTAACGCCATGTTTCAAACCCTTCCACTGTTGCACCAAAATAACTTACAATTGCCAGCCTCAATTCTTTTGCTCTGTTAAGGTAGTTCTCCGCTAAAGATTTATCCTCACCAAGTTCACCGGCAAGTTTAGCCGCACAAAGCAATGCGTCGTAATTCAGACTTGCTGTACATAGATTGGCTTTACCAGCAGGAAGTCTGTGTTCAAGCTCATCACAATCAGAAGCTATAACTCCTTCCGCAGTCGTCTTTTGTTTGCAGTATTCCAGGCACCATTTAATTAAAGGCCAAAGTTCAGAAGCAATTTTTTTATTTCCTCTTGCCAATGCAAATCTTGCGGCCCCATAGGCAATCATCGCCGCATCGCCTCTGTCGCCAGCTCCGTTCCAGATGTCAACACCCTCAGCTATAATAGAGGATGGAATTGGCTTATACTCATCATTCATAAATCGGGCGAAATGTCGGTAAGCATTCATAGCTGCTTCGGTCGAGGCTTTTTCTCCCAGAAATGGAGCGAATGGCCCTTGGTATTCAGCATTATCATTGGCCCATATAGCTGCATAATAACTTTCCCCACCGGGACCAAACATCAGCCCGCCTTTAGTCGCAAATACACTATCGCTTGCCCGAATTTTGGCAAAATCAAACAATCTGCTTACAACTTCATCAGGGCATTCAAGTTGGAGGTTCTCAGATGTGTACTTTACTAAAGCTTTGCGTTTAGCAAAATCTTTTTCACCTTGAAGTTTTATAGGGGCTTCGTTTTCTTTTCTGCCTCCAAAGCCGATATACAGTTCACATTTTTGACCAGATCTTAATGTTATTTTATTGTTATATGTCACTGCTGCATCAAGAATATATTTGCCGTAAACACCTTTTGCCGGTTCTGTTTCATATTTATACTCAGGTTTTTCAATAGTCAGTTTGATAAGTTTTTTTGAAGTGTTTTTTAAAGTTACCTTTTCGACAACCATTTTTTTGTCCATGCAAGGTGTCATCTCTCTGGTAATCTCCAAACCATTTTTCGTTTCGCCTTTAAAATGCAATATGCCATCATACCAGCAGTTTTCATACTTAGCAGGCAAAATCGACTCACCTTCAGATTCGATTTTAAAGAATACATCGTCTTTGAAATCGTGTATCAAACTTGCATGAGTGTCATTAGGAATATTCCTAAGCGTAGGCCATACCAATCGGCGATTGATTGTAAGATTTCTGTTTTCATCAATTGAATAATAAAAAATAACCGAGACCAGTTGCCCGCTCATTTCAATAAAATCACTGTGCCCCAGCCTTTGGTCATCTGAGATATTCCATGTAATCGATTTATTATTGCCAAGCCCCCAGCGGTGTGGCTTTATCTGGTCATTACTCAATTCGTCAGCTTGGCTATAAACACAACTGCAAATTACCAGAATAGCTGCAAAAAAACCTTTTGTCTCATTAAAGCGGTACATAAATATATGTCCTTTGGATAAACATTTAAAAACCTATACAAAACCTTTGTAAGCACATTATCAGTGGATAACTAACCAAAAACCGGCTTATACATCAAGACTGAAACGAAATTTACAGCCTTTCTGTTTCTAATGTTCATATAATACATAATTTTCTTGCAAATTCAGCCTTTTTTGTGTATGATAAAGCATTGTCATGGAATGTCTATTTCGATGATAAAATATGCGATGTAATAGGGGTGATAAGTACCTTACTTTGGATGTATTACTTCACGCCGGTCGGTTTTTGTGATTCAGAAAGGGATTCGTGATGAAAAAAGGTTTACATTTATTGCTCACTCTGTCTTTCCTTTGTAATATTTCATTAGCCGGATATGAAACCGGTCCCAGTGATGCTATTACCAATGGACTTGTTGCCCGCTGGGAGTTTGAGGATAATGGCAATGACATTTCAGGAAATAACCATAACGGCAGTCTTGTCGGCAATGTTACATACAAAGATGGTCTGCATGGCCGGTGTATAAGCTTGCAGGGCGGTGCTTATTTTAACGCAGGTGGAGGCAAAAACATAGGTGACCCAGACACATGGGCAGATATAAAGGGTAATTTAACACTGTGTTTCTGGTTCAGGTCTCACGATATCAGCTACGCAGGTCTTGCTGGTTTTATATGCAAAGGCGAAGCTGATGCTTTTCGTATTGAGCAGGACGGCGGTTGGGAAGGAACAACATGCAGGTTCTCCATCAGGGATTATCGCGAAGTCTACGGCACAAAAAAGATTGTCGACAGTTCTTGGCACCATGTTGCCGCCGTATATAACGGCAGTTATGTTAAGCTTTACGTTGATGGTCTGCTTGATAAACAGTCAGCGGCAAGCGGCGTTATAAAAACGAATAATGACAATCTCAGCATTGGTAATAACGAGCACTTGCTGCTCGAACATGGAGTTACCTCCAGAAGCGTACAAGGTCTGATGGACGATGTCAGAGTTTACAATCGGGCATTGACAGCTTCTGAAATTTCGATAATTGCCAACGATATATACAGAAAGTCGTATGATCCAAGCCCTGCCGACGGTGCTGCAGAACAGGCAGATACTGTTTACTTGAATTGGCAGCGAGGTCATGGAATGGTCCGTTATTTTGACGTTTACATAGGCACTGATTATGACGAAGTTAATGGCGCCGACACCAATGCTTCGCAGGTCTATGGTGGCAGGTATTACTGCGAATATTATGATGCAAAAAATCTTAATGACGGAACTACATATTATTGGCGTGTTGACGGCGTTACCGAAAACGGCAATATTTACAAAGGAAATGTCTGGTCATTCACAACTCAGAATTTGAGCGGCTCTCTTGTTGCCAACTGGGGGTTTGAGGGCAATGCTGATGACAGCAGCGGAAATGGTTACAATGGTGTAATAACACAAACTTCGCCATCGAGCACATACAGTTTTGTGCCAGGCCCATTGGGCGGTCAGGCTTTCGAGTCACTTGACGGCTGTTATATCAACATTACCGGCAGCGGAGCAGCAGGCTGGGCTGATTTTAAAAACAGCTCAATGTCAATTTCTATGTGGGTCAAATCTTCACAAAGTACCAGTGCAGCGACTTTGATAAGCAAGGGCAGCAACGCATACAAGATCAGCCAGTACAGCACATTATCCGCAGGCAGGGTTAAAACCTATGCTAATGGCCCCGGTGCCTCTGCTGGTTCTACGGGTGCTCCATATACCGGCTCAACCTGTTTTGATGACCAATGGCATCATATTGTTTCTGTTCTTAGCCGATCTGAAAACAAACATAAAATATATCTTGATGGTCAACTTGCAGGTACTAATTGCAGCCGGCCAACGGATTCTGATCCGATGGTTATTAATACTTATGACCTGGCAATTGGCGCCAATCCGGCAGCAGGGACAAGTTATTATTTCCGTGGAGCAATCGATGATGTAAGGATTTATGATTATGCTTTAACTGAGCAGGAAGTAGTGACTATATTTAATCCTCTGGCATCCGTTAATCCCAATCCTGCAAATGGAGGTGCTGATGCAGTGCTTTACCCTGAACTGTCATGGGAATATGCAGGCGGAGTGACGGGTTACAATGTCTACCTTGGAACAGATTCGACCGCTGTTGACAACGCTGGTACTGCTTCGAGCGGCATTTACAAGGGATACACAGATACTAACAGTATTACTTTGGCGGAAGGTTTTGACGGTGAAACTACTTATTATTGGCGGGTTGATTCTGTAGTTAATACAGAAGTTTCTAAGGGAATGGTTTGGCAGTTTACAACTCGTAAAGCCGGAGATTTTGACGGCGATGACGCAGTTGGTTATGAAGATTTTAGATTGCTTACCGTTGACTGGCTGGCTCAAGGCGGCGTTATAGCCGATGCAGACGGTGACGGCAATTGTAACATGGTTGATTACGCCCTGTGGGCAAAGAATCTTTCAGGAACAACATACTACGTTGACAGCGTTGGTGGCAGTGATACTAACTTGGGGACAAGTGTATCGCAGCCGTGGAAGACGGTTGCAAAAGCCAATAGTGTTACTCTCGGCCCTGGAGATAAATTACTCTTCAAAGCAGGTAGCGTATATACTGGTGTTCAATTCAAACCTAAGGGCAAAGGTGCAAATGGTGCACCTGTTATAATCGATATGTATGGCCAAGGTAATAAGCCTCTTTTTGAAGGACAGGGCTTAGTCAGTCCGGTTGTATATATTTATAACATGGAATATATTGAAGTTGGTAATTTTGAAGTTACCAACACCGGCCCAACACGGGTAGCAGGAAGAAAAGGCGTATCCTTTACCCTTGGTGACTATGGTGTTGGGCATCATGTATATGCAAGAAACCTTTTCATTCATGATGTTAACGGCAGCCTTAGCAAAGACGAAGGTGGTGGTATTGGTCTTCATTTTGGAGCCGGTGGTTATTTCCATCCTCGCTCGTGTTACGAGGATGTTCTGATTGAAGGCTGTCATCTGCTTCGCTGTGATCGTGATGGCATGGTTATCGGCTTTGGTTACAGCGGCAGATTTGCTTGGTATCCGGGACATAATATCCGGGTCAGAAATAATCTGCTTGAGGATATCGGCGGCGACGGAATAATCATCTTTGCCAGTGACGGGGCTGTTGTCGAATATAATGTTCTTGATGGCGGCAGGACTCGCTGTGCTGACTGGGCAGCAGGTATCTGGCCTTGTGGTGCAGATAATACTATCGTTCAGTATAACGAAGTTTGCAACATGGTTGGTACTAACGATGGTGAGGCCTTCGATGATGATGGTGGCTGTCAGGGGTCGATCTTCCAGTATAACTATAGCCATGACAATGATGGTGGTTTTCTGCTCGAATGTGGCGGATATGATGTTGAAGATATAGGCTCAAGGAATATGATAGTAAGGTACAACATCAGCCAAAACGACGGTGATCACACAGGAGCTTCTACCAGGGGTGGACTCAGTTTATATTCTGACTCGGTGAATGATCAGATTTATAACAACATCTTCTACATCGATTCTGAATTTAGCATTGACTTCATTGAATTTATCCATAATGGAAGTAATAGTCAGCCTGGTTTTAAATTTTATAATAACATCTTCTTCTCAGATGGTATTGCCAACTATAGATATAACCAGGGCTTCAGCAATTATATCTTCAGCAACAATGTATTTTATGGCACCCATACTAATTTGCCAACCAGTTCCAACTCCATATTTACCAATCCGTTATTGATGGGTATTGGTACTGGTGGTAATGGTTTAGATACCGTTTCAGGCTATATGCTTCAAAATGCTTCGCCTTGTATTAACGCTGGAACAACGATAAACAATAACGGCGGATACGATTTTTGGGGCAATATTCTGTATAACGGTAATACGGACATCGGAGTGGAAGAAAAACCATGATCTAAATTTTAAAACATGCAAAGTAATTTGTAGTATCAAGGATAAATTTTTACCAAATAATAAAAAATACAGCGATAACGTCTGTAAAACAGGTTTTTAACAATAGAACCGCTGTTGCCGCAATTTGACAGTTTTTTTACGCAAAATGCCATTCAATTACCTGACCAAATCTGGTTAAATATAACAGATACATGGGAAATTAATGGCAATAATATTTTGAGGAAAAATAGCATGAAAAAGTATGCAGTTGTTTTAATTACACTTCTTGTCACCTCAGTCTCTTTGGCAACTGTATCAACAGAGGGTTTAAGACTCTGGTGCAAAATGAATGAAATAGAGGGTTCTGTTGTGCATGATTCATCCGGCAATAATTTTCATGGCACTAAAGCATCGGATGTTTTGTGGAATAACGGCTCTTTGCACTGGACAGCTGATTATTCCAGTGGAGTTAGTTTCAATGCTGTTGCAGCAGATATTTTCAGCACGGTTGATGATCAGTTGACATTGGCTTTCTGGGTAAAAAGCGAGGCAACAAGCGGTTCCAATACTGCCTGGCTTTACAAAAGCAATGCTCTGGGAGATTCAAGCACTACAACTTATGGCAGCATATACTGCGAATACCCCAGCTATGATGCGGGATGGTGGCATATGGGCAGGGCTGACAAAATGACTCATTACAACTCCTATATTAATTTTATTGGTTCGTGGACGCACTGGGTGATTTCAAAGGATATGAATACAGGCGTAATGAAACTTTATAAAAACGGTGAATTTGCAATGTCTGAATCCGGCAAGACACAAAGCATGGCAGGCGTCAACAGTTTTACTCTTGGAACAGGACAATGGAAATGGTTCAAGGGGCAGATGAGAGATTTCAGAATTTATGACAGAATACTGGACGAAAGTGAAATCTGGTCTCTGGCAAATCCTGCAGATATCAACAATGACAAATTAGTGAATATAAATGATTTTCAGCTTCTGGTTTACAACTGGTTGGATGATTCGCTGGGCGATGGTGATATAAATAAGGACGGTATTGTAAATTTTAAAGATTACACAATTCTTTTGAATAATTGGCGTGAAGCTGAAGAATTCTATTTTGACAATATTACTGGCAATGACAATAATTCAGGGACATCTCCGGATCAGGCATGGAATACTTTAAGCAAGTTCAACAGTACAACATTTTTACCAGGTGATAAAATTTACTTTAAAACTGATTGCGTTTGGACCGGACAGCTTGCACCTAAAGGGTCCGGAATATCTGGAAGTCCAATCATTGTAGATGCGTATGGAACCGTTTCTGACCAGTCTTCTAAGCCTCGTTTTGATGGCGAAGGTGCGGTAGGGACAACACTTAATGTTCATAATGTCGAATATTGGGAATTCAACAATTTACAAATCACTAATCTGGGGGAAACAAGAGCTGAATGGCGACGTGGTGCTTATGCCTGGGCATCAGGGTTTGGTACTATGGAGCATATTCACTTTAAGAATCTTTATGTTCACAGCGTTAATTCTTCTCTTAGCGATGGTGAAGGCTCCGCCATGGGGTGGTTCTGCAGTTCATCTGGTGGTATTCTCACAAAGTTCAACGATCTGCTTATTGAAAATTGCCTGATTGAAAATGCAGGCAGGTATGCAATTCAAGGAGGCAATAGCAATTGTGGAAGAATAGAGACCGCCACCGACCCTGCAAATACTAGTGATTTTTATCCGAGCACCAATGTGGTGATACGTGGAAACAGAATAAGTAACATTGACGGGTCGGGGATAAATATAATAGGTACGGATGGTTGCATTGTTGAGTATAATGTAATCGATAAAACAAATCGTGACAGCAGCGGCGGCTGTGGTATTTGGCCTTGGAGTGCTGATAATACAATTATTCAGTATAATGAAATTTATGACGGCTATGATAATGGTGATGGTGAAAGCTATGATTCTGACTATAATTGCCGTGGAACTATTTTTCAGTACAATTATAGCCATGACAACCCTGGCGGATTTATGAGACTCTGCAATGAGGTAGGTTCAACGTATGGCATTACCGGAAACTATGACACCGTTATCCGGTATAATATCAGCGTAAATGATGGTGACAGTGATGATTCAATCTTTCCTACATGGAAACGGATTGACAATGTACAGATTTATAATAATGTGATTTACAGCCCCACAGGAACGGTAGAATTGGTAGGTACATCTGCAAGTGGTGGTTCAGGTGGAACGTATTACTGGTGGAATAATATTTTCTTCTCTAACGGCACATTGCGTTATAATATCAGAGATGGTTCAACCAACTACTGGAGCAATAACTGTTTCTATGGCACACATCAAATGCCCCAGTTGGGTGGTTTGTACTGGTCATCAGGCACGCCGAGTGATGCTAACAAAATAACATCAAACCCGAATTTTATAAGCCCGTCTCTCAGTGCGCCTATTGGTATTGACAGTCTGGACGGTTTCAAGCTTCAGCCGGGCTCGCCTTGCATTGGAACTGGAAAAACTATAACAGGCAACGGCGGATACGATTTCTGGGGCAATATCCTGTATAATGGCAATCCCGACATCGGTGCTCATGAGAAATAATTATAATTGAAAATTCTAACGGGCTATGAACCAAAATTCCTGGCCCGTTTTTTATTTCCAAAAAATAACAGCAAGCCTGTGAATTATGGTTTTCTTGATTTTGTGACCAAATTTTTCCCGTTTTTGAAATATGTGATTCTGGCTGATAATAAAAATCACTGAAAAACTTGTTTTTCAGACGCAGATGCTTGTTTAGGCATTCAAATATTCGGTAATCATTAGCTGAATTCGTATTTATGCAATTTACTATGGATGGAAAATTATCAAAAAAATTAAAAGTTTTGTTTTTTCAAGATTAATTTAGTATCCTGTCGAAATAAAGCACAGCAGCGGGAACTTAGCGTGGATGTACAGTGTTATATTGAAAATCCGGGTTAAATAAAGAGAGGATTGAAAATGAGCACAAAAAAAAATCATCGTAATCCATTGGTTGGAATCTGTATTTTGTTGGTTGTCTGTACCGGCGTTCTGGTTGCCGTTACGCAGCAAGGCAAGGTTGTCTCCAGTTACGGACCGACCAATCAGGATGCCACCTTTGAACAAATCAAAACTGCACGTATGTCCGTCAAAGCCGAGCGTGCCCAGGAGCACATGAAGTTGTTGAACTCCAGGTATGACCTTTCAAAGAAGACCAGCACTAATATTACCATGTCAGGCGGTAAACCAATTCCTGTGGGACCAACAGCCAAATTGCAAGGCACAACATGGGAGCAGCTCGATAAGATGACTCCCGAACAGATCAAGGAACAGGGGCTTTTCCCGTACAAGCCGTTGCCGTTTGCTGACCACGCTGAGGGCGGCATGCTTTTCCCTGAGATGATCACCAAACTCCTGCCTAGGTTGGTTCGATTTGACTTGGATTTCGATTTACCGGAGCACATTCTTCCGGACCCGGCCCCAGCTATTTATCTGACAACCAGGCCCGATCTCGGTGATGTGTCCAAGGGGCAACTTATCACCATCGATAACTACTATGAGATTTTTAACGGCCTGCTCAATCCAAAACAGCTTGAAGGTTTGCGTCTCCTGCTGACCCAGTTTCCGCAGCAGCAGTTCAACGCGACAGAAGACCGACGCACCGACCGGCCTAGTCTGGGTGTAACCTGTTTCGACTGTCATGTCAACGGCCATAGTAATGGAGCCAATCATCTCGTCGGTGACATTCGCCCACAGGAATTCAGGCACCGCATAGAAACGCCATCATTGCGAGGTATCAATATTCAGCGTCTGTTCGGCTCACAACGGGCACTCAAAACGGTGGAGGATTTTACTGAATTTGAGCAGCGGGCCGCATATTTTGATGGTGACCAGTGTATGGCGGCAAAGAAAGGGGTCAACGTCCTCGAACGTGGATCACAGGTACACTTTATGGCCGAGTTTTTGGCACTGCTGGATTTTCCGCCAGCACCCAAACTCAACATCTACGGTGAGCTTGATCCCGAAAAAGCCAGCCCGAGCGAATTGCGAGGTGAAAAGCTATTCAACGGCAAGGCCAGATGCAGCGCATGCCATGCGGCACCTTATTACACCGACAACACCATGCATGATCTCAAAGCTGAGCGTTTCTACAAGCAGGAATTGGTTAATGGTATGATGATGGCCAACGATGGTTCAATCAAGACGTTCCCGTTGAGAGGCATCAAGGATTCGCCGCCATATTTGCATGACGGACGATGCTTTACTCTTGAAGATACAGTCGAGTATTTCAATCTTGTTCAGCAACTCCATCTGACTGACCAGGAAAAAAAGGACATAGTTGACTTCATGCGAGCTTTGTAGACAGCAGTGGTCGTAAGTTTGTCAAACGAGAAATGATATTAACAATGATTGCAAAGTGTTTTTTTTTGACTCTGAATGCTTTCCATGGTATCACTTTTGCATGAATTATACAGGTGAAATTTTATTAGCTGCTGTTTTTGTGCTCAGTAGCTTTGCTGCCAGCTTTGGTTTAACTGCTTTAATGTTGCCGCAAAAAGCAGTTTTGTTATTGATTAAGCAAATTAAGATTGCTATGTCGGTAGCGGTTTTGTTTTGCCTGGGTGCTTTTTTGCTGTTTGAATCAGGCTTCTTGCTGGATGACTTTTCGCTGGCGGCGGTTGCTCAGTATAGTAGCTCTACCCTTAACATTTTTTACAAATTAAGCGCTGCCTGGGCAGGGGCCTCTGGTTCGCTTTTATTGTGGACGACTCTGGTGTTTGTTTTTAACAGTCTGGCTTTGCTATGGTTCAAGGCTGAAAACCATCGAATGGTAGCGTTGTGTTTGTCTGTTGCTTCAATTGTAGGCTGTTGTTTTTCCGGATTACTCCTTTTTGTCGCCAGACCATTTGCTGCAGTTATGGTCACGACAGATGAGGGCTTTGGGCTTAATCCGATGTTGCAGAATTTCTGGAACGTTATTCATCCGCCCTTGCTTTTCATTGGTTATGCCGGTTTGGGGGTTGCCTTTGTTTTTGTAATGGCTTTTGTTTTTTCTGGTGAAAATGATATCGCAAAATACAAAGCAAGGATCAGAGCTTGGCTTCTTTTTGGTTTGTTCTTTTTAAGTCTTGGTATTGCTACCGGTGCAATATGGTCTTATATAGAACTTGGATGGGGCGGCTACTGGGCGTGGGATCCGGTTGAAAATGCTTCACTTTTACCCTGGTTTGCCGCAGTTGCAGCTTTGCATTGTTTTGTTGCTATGGGCAGGAATAAGTCGTTTAAATTTACGGCGACAATATTGACGCCGCTTGGTTTTGCACTGTCGATCCTTGCAACTTTTATTACCAGAAGTGGCGTTTTGCAGTCTGTGCATGCCTTTGGTAAAAACCCGATGTTAGCAGTTTTGACAATATTACTTGCAGTTGTACTTGCAGCTTGGCTGATATGTGTTTTCAAAGCGTTAAAAATTTTTATCTCTGATAAGCAAAGTGAAAATGATAAAAGAGGCGACCCAATTCTGTGGGGCATTTGGCTTATGATCGCTTCTACCCTTATAATTGCAGTAGCGACATTTTGGCCTATATTATCAAAAGCAGTCACAACAGGAGCTTCCGGAGCAGTTCTGACGAGATCTTTTTATGACCGTGTTGTAGGCGTTGTAGGCATATTACTTGTTATGATTATAGCCGCAAAAGAGACTTTATTGCTTTTGAAAACAAAAGGAAAATTCTTTTCTTTTGTCTGTTTTGGCATAGGAACTTTAGCAGGACTATGGTGTTACTACTTTTTAGATAAAGGTTCTATTGCGATTGCTTTAGGCAGTTGTGTTTATTGTTTTACAATCATTTGTTTTAAAAAATATATAACTAAATTCAAAGGCCGACTTGGCAGTGATATTTCACATCTCGGTTTTCTGCTTTTAGTGCTTTCTGTCGGTTTTACTGCAATTGAGCGAGCTGGTCAGTTTCCTTTGCAAAAAGGCTCTGAGCAAACTATTGATGGCTACAAAATTAATTTTTCAGAATTAAAACACGAAGAAGCCAACGGGATTATAAAAAGCGGACCGGTGATTGTTGTCACTAGGGGCCAAAATAAAAAGTCCCTTTGGCCTTGTGAAAATGTATACCCTTCAGGGCAGGTGACATCGGAGGTTGCTGTCTGGTCAGGTATAATTGAAGATGTTTATGTTATATATGAAAATATGACAGCCCAGGACGAAGTGGTTATTACTATTAAGTTCATCCCTATGATAAGCTGGCTTTGGACCGCTGCTGTATTGATGATAATGGGAATGGTTTGGTCTTTGTTTGAGAAATGGAGGCCAATGTGAGAAAATTAATTATTTTGTTTTTAATACTGGTATCTTCAGCATCATCATTTGCATCAGACAATGCTGTTAAAATAAAAATGCTCCATGTATTTATCAAAGCTGATGCCAATGAAGTGAGGTTTGAAAATCTATGGGTATATCGCAGAGACAAAGCAGGTAGTGACTGGAAGGTTGATATCGAGATACCGGAAACAGCATATCTGCAGGACTCGAAAAATGATAATAGTGAACAAAACAATCACATTGTAAGTAAAAGCCTTAATGCCGACAGTTTGATAGATTCTGTCAATTTTACTTATTATATAGCTAATGACAATGGCAGGTGCTTGGTGTCTTTCAAGGCTGATTACGATATTGATTCGATGACGGTTTATGTTTCAGGCCCAGAAACTGCTTTAAAATGTGATTTGCTGAAATTTAATCCGTACCTGACGATGCGTTCCAGGTATTCAGGCGTTTATACGGCTGAGAATATCCGGGCCCGACAGTTACTGGATATTGAGCTTTCAGCTTTACCAGCAGACGAAGATATGCTTATAGAATATATATCTGTTTTCAGTTTAGCCTTGATAGTTTTGACAGCCTTGCTAACATTAATAGTTTGTAAATTAAAAATGAATAATTTAAAGAGCAATAAATAAAGATGAAGCTTGTTTTAAATAGCACAACACATAATGATTGTCCGGTTGAGCAGCGTGAAAAGCTTAGCCTGACAGATGAGCATATCAAAACAATGCTCAAGGCTATGCACGAAAAGGCAGGAATAAGTGAAGCTGCGATCTTGAAAACCTGTAATCGTCTGGAGTTTTACATATACGCCAAAAAAGAATTTGACTGCAATACTTTTATCTGTGAGCTAATGGAGCAGATTAATCCACAGGGACTGGATTGCTGGAAGAAATTTAGCAAAAATACACAGGGTATCGATGTAGTGCATCATCTTTTTAGGGTTTCTGCTGGTCTTGATTCCCAGATGCCGGGCGAAAACCAGGTACTTTCGCAGGTAAAGGAAGCTTATGCGATATCGACTCACTATAAGATGAGCAGATTTGTTTTTCACAAGCTTTTTCATAATGCGTTTCGGGTTGGCAAGTTGGTTCGCAGTTTAACGGATATCAATTGTGGAGCTGTTTCGATAAGTCTGGCAGCTGTTGAGCTTGCCAAAAATGAGCTTGACCTGAATGACTGTTGTGCGGTTATAGTTGGAGCCGGTGAAAACGCTGAGCTTACAGCAAAATATCTCTGTAAATCCGGGCTTGGTAAACTGATAATTGTAAATCGAAGTGTCGAAAAAGCACAAATGCTTTGCGAAAGTTTGAATGCTGGAAATGCCGTTTCCTTACAGCAGCTTAACTGCGAAATAGCGGTTGCTGATCTTGTTATATGCTCGACAGCGGCGCAGGAGTTTGTAGTTACTTATGATAAGTTAAAGGACCTGCTTCAAGGTAGGGACAGACCCTTGATTATAATTGATATTGCTGTGCCGAGAGATGTTGAACCTCAGGTTGGTGACATTGCCTGTGTTAAATTATATAATATAGATGACCTTGATGAGAGAATTTGTACTAACAGACAGAAAAGAACAAACGAAGTTCCAAAGGCTAATGCGATCATAGATGAGTATACGGATAAGTTTTTTAAATGGTATGATGGTTTGAAAGTTGTGCCTGTTATTTCCAATCTTCATCAGCATGGCAGTGAGCTTGCTGCTGCAGAAGTAGAAAGATATGCAAAAGATTTTCCAGCAGGTGACAGGGCCAAACTTGAGCTTTTTGCGCAGTCGCTTGTCAAAAAGGTTTTGCATGGGCCCGTGAGTTTCCTTAAATCGAGCGACGAAGATGAGCTTAACGAAGAGCAGATGATGGCACTGGATTTCATAAATAGAATGTTTTTCCAACAGGACAGGCAAAACTGATGAGTGTTTTAACTGTCGCTACTCGTGGTACAGACTTAGCTATCGCCCAGACTGAGTTGATTATAGCTATGCTTAAAGAGAAAAAAACTGGGCTGAATGTGCGGATAAAAAAGGTCGTGACTTCTGGAGACAAAGATAAAAAAACTGCATTATGGAATTTACCTGAAACTGGTTTTTTTACATCACAGGTTGAGGAACAGCTTCTGGCAGGAAAGGCTGATTTTGCGATTCACAGTTTTAAAGATTTGCCGACAGCAGGCCCTGATGAGCTTATTGTTGCTGCGGTTCCAGCGAGGGGGCCGGTTGGCGACTGCGTATTGGCAGCAGATGGTATTACTTGTGTTGCTGATTTCAAAAAAGGCTTTC
This sequence comes from uncultured Pirellulales bacterium, assembly GCA_964492365.1. Lineage (GTDB taxonomy): Bacteria > Planctomycetota > Phycisphaerae > Sedimentisphaerales > Anaerobacaceae > JAGLTN01. The sequence continues at coordinate 16,921 of CAZBKA010000039.1, forward strand.
GCATAGGGACATCGAGTCTTCGACGCAGCTCGCAAATGCTGCATTTAAGAAATGATATTGAGGTAACAGCAATCAGGGGCAATGTACCTACCAGGGTTGAGTTGGTCAAATCTGGAAAAGTTGATGCTGTAATTGTTGCCAAAGCTGGGCTTGAGAGGTTGGCCCTGGCGGATGAAATAAGTTTTGATTTTGATATTGCCGATTTTCTGCCAGCTCCGGGACAAGGTGCTTTGGCGGTTCAGTGCAGAAGAGATGATCATGATGTGGCTGAGATTCTTTCTTTGATAGATGATAAGGACAGCAGGTTGGAAGTTTTTGCGGAAAGACAGATACTTATCACTACCAGATGCGGCTGTCATGGTCCAGTGGGTGCTTTTGCTAAAATCACAGGCGATCAGATATGTATCGAGGCGTTTATTTCCGATATTGTCGGCAAAAGATTTATCAGAAAAAAGAAAATTGGCAACTTAGAAAAAGCAATTGAAACAGCAAAACAACTGGCTGAGGAATTATTAGCTGGTGGGGGCAGTGAGATACTGGAGGAATTAAAAAATGACTAAAGCCAAAGTTTACCTTGTTGGTGCAGGGCCTGGAAAAGCGGATCTGATAACCGTTTGCGGCATAAACGCTATCGCAAAAGCTGATTGTATTGTTTGCGATAAACTTGCAAATCAGGCACTGCTGAAATATGCCAAAGCCGACGCTGAGATCATTGCTGTTCCCAAGCGGATAGGTAAAGGCTCTTTTGACCAGGACCAGATAAATCAGATAATTATTGCAAAGGCATTGGCTGGTAAAACTGTTACAAGACTTAAGGGTGGCGACCCGTGCATTTTCGGCAGAGGCGCTGAAGAGGCAAAGGTTTTGGTCGATGCAGGGATCGAATTTGAAATAGTGCCAGGAATAACCGCTGCCATCGCAGCAGCAGAATATAGCGGCATTATGCTTACTGATAGAAACTACAGCTCGCAGGTTGTTTTTGTTACAGGCAGAGAAGCTCCTGGTAAAGAAGAAACTTCGATTGACTGGGATTTGCTCGCAAAATTCAGAGGTACGATAGTTTTTTATATGGGGATGGAAAATATTGAACTCATCGTCAGTAAGCTTATTAATAACGGCATGGATGCTGATACACCAGTAGCCATAGTAAGCGATGCAACATACGCCAGTCAGATAGTTTTACAGACAAAGTTAAATCAGCTTGTCAGGCAAAGTCAGCAGAAAAAAATCATGCCGCCTGCTCTTATAATAGTTGGTCAGGCCGCCAACTGTAATTCTTCACTCAACTGGTTTATGAACAAACCCATGTTCGGCAGAAATATTGTTGTCACCCGTGACAGGAAAGGCAATACAGATTTTGCTGAAAAGATAATTGAACGTGCAGGCAATCCTGTTGAGTTTGAAACTATTAGCATTAAACCTATGACCCAAAGCAATGAATTTTTGAAGGCGATGGAAAAATTCAGCAGCTTTGACTGGGTAGTGTTTACCAGTGTTAATGGTGTGCGGATATTTTTTGACTTTCTCCATGATGCTGGCAAAGATAGCAGAGTTTTTGGTTCGATGAAAATAGCCGCCATCGGAAAAATAACAGCCAACCAGTTAAGTCAGTTTGGTTTGAAAGCTGATTTTGTACCCGAATCATTTACGAGTAAAGACCTGGCTTTGGGGTTGGTGAAATTTACTGATTTCAGTGGGAAAAAAGTTTTGCTTTTACGTTCAGAACTGGCCAATAAAGAACTTGAAGATGTTTTACTCACTGGCGGTGCTGATATTACAAAGACAAGTGTTTATAATATTGCTCCGGTGGTAAGCGATGCTCATGGATTACAGGAGAAAATAAAAACCGGTGGCGTAGATTGTATCACGTTTGCCAGCCCGTCAGCGGTTAGTAGTTTCTTTGAGCAGGTTGATGTTAAGTTAGTAAAATCTCATAATGTTGTAATTGCCTCTGTTGGTCCGGTAACCTCGGCAAGGCTTACAGAAGTTGGAATCAATGTTGAAATAGAGCCATCTGTGCACACAATAGACGGTTTGCTTGATGCGATAGAAAGTTATTACAAATGATTAATATTTCAAAATTATATTGTGGTCTGGCCGGTGAGTCTGACCACCTGAGATATAATAAACGAAACGATTTCGGTCCGATAGCAGTTTTCAATTGCACGAAAAGGTGCAATTTAAAATGTCAGCATTGCTACAGCAGCTCTGATAAATCGTTAAATGATGTCGAACTAAATACCGATCAGGCAATTAATCTGCTGGATCAATTGAAAGAGGCGAATTGTCCGGTGGTGCTTTTTAGCGGCGGTGAGCCTTTACTTCGGGGTGACCTTTTTGAATTGCTCGAATATGCAAAGAAAATTGGACTTAGAACCGTTATTTCCACCAATGGTACTTTGATAGATGAAAAAGTTGCAAAAAAACTTGCGGGCGTTAATATCGGTTATGTTGGCATTTCGCTGGATGGCCCTAAGCAGCTGCATGATAAATTCAGATGCGTTAAAGGCTGTTTTGATAAGACCATCGCTGGATTTAAGAATTGCCAGAAGTTCGGTATTAAAGCCGGGCTTCGTTTTACTATAACAAAAGCCAACAAAGACTGCGTTGGTGATATGTTTGAAATTGCTTCGGACAACGGAATACGCAGAATATGTTTTTATCATTTGATCGGCACCGGTCGGGCGGTTGAGATATTATCGCAGAGTTTAACACCTGAGCAGACTAGGACAACAATTGATACTTTGCTTGCCAAAACCAGCGAGTTTGTTGGAAAAGGTTTGATTGATGAGGTTTTAACTGTTGGTAATCATGCTGATGGCCCTTACTTGCTTGTTAAGATGCAGCAGCAGGGCAATAGTGATTTTGAAAAGGCCAAAGAGCTTTTGACCATTAATGGCGGCAATAAAATCGGCGAAAAAATCGCATGCATAAGCTGGGATGGAAGCGTTTATGCTGATCAGTTCTGGAGAAATTATTGCCTCGGCAATGTTACCATCAAAAGTTTTAAAGATATCTGGTACAGCGACAGCGATCCGGTATTGTACAGGCTGCACAATAAGGATAAGTTTGCCGCTGAGGTTTGCCTTAGTTGCAGGTGGTTTGAACTTTGCAAAGGCAATTATAGGTTTCTTGGTGAAGACAGCAGTGACGAAAACTGGTTTAATGAGCCGAAATGTTATTTGTGTGAAGAGGAAATTACAAAATAAAGGGCTGAGAAAATGGGATTTCCGGAAAATAGAATGAGAAGACTTCGCAGCAGTGATGCGATGAGAAAAATGGTTCGTCAAACGAGCTTAAATGTCAATGATCTGATTTATCCTTTGTTTGTTAAAGAAGGTGTACAAATTAAGCAGGAAATACCTTCTATGAAGGACTGTTTTTATTTTTCACCTGATAGTATTGTCGATGAAGCCAAAGAGATTCAGCGGCTTGGCATACCGGCGATATTGTTGTTTGGTCAGTCTGTAGAGAGAGATGAGCAAGGCTCACAGGCCTGGGCAGAAGACGGAGCGGTTCAGCAGGCGGTCAGGGCGATTAAAAAGGCATGCCCACAATTGCTTGTAATTACCGATGTTTGTCTTTGCGCATATACCAGCCATGGTCATTGCGGGGTTGTAAACAATAACGGCAAAATTGATAACGATAAAAGCTGTGATCTTTTAGCTAAGGTCGCTTTGTCGCATGCACAGGCCGGTGCTGATATTATTGCACCGTCGGATATGATGGACGGCAGAGTTGGTTATATCAGGCAGGCATTTGAGGAGAATGGATTTCACGATACAGCTATAATGGCGTATTCGGCCAAGTATGCTTCGGCTTTCTATGGGCCTTTCAGGGACATAGCGGATTCGGCGCCGACATCTGGTGACAGAAAAACTTACCAGATGGACCCGGCCAACGCAGATGAGGCTATGGCAGAGATCGGATTGGATATCGAAGAAGGCGCTGATATTGTTATGGTCAAACCGGCAATTTGTTTTCTGGATATTATCAGAAGGGCAAAGGCGGGTTTCGATATTCCTTTAGCAGCGTATAACGTAAGCGGTGAATATATGATGATAAATGCTGCTGCTGATGCGGGAGTTTTGGACCGTAAGACAGCAATAATGGAAATGCTTGTCTCTATCAAGCGTGCCGGTGCTGATATTATTATCACGTATTTTGCTAAAGAAGTTGCGAAACTTTTAAAATGACCGATATTGATATAAAACCCAGGCTGATAGCTTTTGAAGTCACCCGCAAATGCCGAATGAACTGCAAACACTGCAGGGCAAACGCCGGCTATGACAAAGCCTCAGAGCTTGATACCACCCAGTGCAAAAAAATAATCGATTCGTTGTCGGCTTACCAGAAATGTGTCTTGATTTTTACCGGCGGTGAGCCTATGGAAAGAGATGATATATACGAGCTTATTTCTTACAGCAGAGATGCTGGTATGCGAAATGTGCTGGCAACTTGCGGCTATCCGATCAATGAGACATCAATAGAAAAATTGAAGCAGGCGGGTGTTATGGCGTTGTCGTTTTCGATAGATGCTGCGACTGCGAAAAAGCACGATGAGTTCAGACAGGTGACGGGAGCATTTGATTGGGCTGTTGAGGCTGCAAAAGTTGCTAAAAAAGCTGGTATGCGGTTTCAGATAAATACTACCATCAGCAGAGGCAATATTGAGGATGTTGAAAAAGTTGCAAAACTTGCGTGTGAATTGGGTGCGTATTGCTTTAATCCATTTATTCTTGTTCCAACTGGCAGAGCGGAGAATCTTGCCGATGAAATACTTGATTCTGAACAGTATGAAAATTTACTGCATAAGTTTCTTGAAATAAAACGAAACCTGCCGATTGAAATGCGGGTGACATGCGGGCCTCAATTTGCCAGGCTTTGCAGGCAGGAAGATACGAACCTAAATGCAGGCACCGGCGGATGTATGGGGGGCAGAGGGTTTGGTTTTATTAGTTACAGAGGCGACATTCAAACTTGCGGCTTTTTGGATATATCGGCAGGCAATCTTGTCGAAAATGGTTATGATTTTGAGAAGATATGGACGCAATCAAAATTTTTAAATGAAATTCGGGCAGTTGACGATTATCAGGGCAAATGCGGGATATGCGAATATGTCAGCAGTTGCGGCGGGTGCAGGGCAAGGGCTTTTACGATGACGGGCAGTTATGTTGCCAGCGACCCGATTTGCGATTACAGGCCTAATTTGCAGCTTGAAAAGGTAGATAAACAGATTTGTGATCGGCTGCAAAGGGGATTGAATATCGTCAGGAGGCCTTTTGCGGATATTGCAGGGGAATTTGGGATTGGTGAAGATAAGATTTTGTCGCGGGTTGATTATCTGCTGAAAAAAGGGGTTATAAGAAGACTGGCGGCGATGATAAATTATCGAAGTCTGGGGCGGGCGAGTACTTTGGTTGCTGCTGCGGTGGAGGCTGACAGGATTGAAGAAGTTGCTGGGGTTATCAGCGGGCTGGAAAATGTTTCGCATAATTATCAGCGGAAGAATTATTATAATCTTTGGTTTACATTGCAGGGCAGAGATGAGGCTGATATTGATGGGCAGTTGAAAAAGCTTTCGGCAGAATTGAAAGTTGATTTTAAGAGTTTGCCTGTGGAGAGATTTTTTAAGCTGGATGTTAATTTTGATATTGCCGACGATGCTGAGGTGGCTGAGGTGGAGGAAAATGAGCTGGCTGGGCAGGTGGTTGAATTGACGGGATTGCAGAAAAAGATACTTATTGAAATTCAGCAGGGGATAAAACCAGTTTCTAATGCTTTTGATTTTCTTTGTGATGAGCAGGTTGATATTGAGAAGGCATTGGAAATATTGGGGCAATTGAAGAATATTGGTGTGATTAAACGAATCGGAGCGGTTTTGAATCATCGATTGCTGGGCTATAGTGCTAATGTGATGTTGGTATGCAGGGTTGATGAAAACGTAATTGACCATGCGGGGCGGAAGCTGGCGAGGTATCGACAGGTTAGTCATTGTTATCAGAGGAAAGCGTTTTCTGGATTTGATTATAATCTTTTTGGGATGATACATGCTAAGGGGATGGGGGAAATAAATTCTCTGGTGGCGGAGTTTGTCAGAGAGGAACATATTACAGATTATCAATTGCTGACGACTGTGAGAGAGTTTAAAAAGAAGGCTGTCAGATATCAGTTTTGATAGTTATTTTTTGGTTTTGTAAACTGGTTTTCTGGTGACGCAAATTGACAGGTGGGGTATTTTTAGGTTTTTAAAATTTGGGGATGGGGGGCTGATAATCGGGATATGGGGGTGTTTTAGGGG
>CAZBKA010000040.1:0-22903 GCA_964492365.1 uncultured Pirellulales bacterium
GAGAATATGCCTACGGAATACGGACCTGTTACGCTAAAATTCCGCACTAAAGACGGCGGGAGCAAGCTTGATATATCATATTCAAATAATTTTCACCATAAACCGGGGAAAACGGTACTCTATTTTCCAAAGTTAGATAATCTTAAGGAAATCAGGGTAAATGGTAAAGTTTGCGAAGGGGAATCCGTAATCTTATAGCATTTTAATCTTTTGGTACTATTATTGCTGGACCTACAAGGTATAAATCTAAGTTATGCCTTGTGAATTCTCTGTTTAAAAAAAACCTTTGCGGCAACATTACTACCTTGTTAATATTACTGTCGTTATGGCGTAGAAAAAGTGTAAGCAATTATATGAATCCTGACAGGAGTTCGCTATGAAAGAAAGCAGTATCATAACAAGACGTAGTTTTATTAAATCGACATTTGCAGCGGCTGGGGCGTTTACTATTGTGCCAAGGTGCGTGCTGGGGGGGAACGGGTATATTGCACCGAGTGATAAAATTAATCACGCTATTGTCGGTGTAGGCGGAATGGGAACGGGTCACATCGGATATGTGCTGAACGATAAACAAAGTGAGCTTCTGGCGGTGTGCGATGTTGACAGTGATCGTTTGAAAGCAGCGGTAGAAAAAGCTGGCGGCAATTGTAAAGGCTATAAAGATTTTCGCGAGGTAATCGCCAGGGAGGACATAGATGTTGTGCATATACCGACGCCGCCACACTGGCATGGGTTGATATCTGTTGCAGCAGCGGAGGCGGGCAAAGATGTCTGGTGTGAAAAACCGATGACCAGAACAATCGGCGAGGGGAAAAAAGTTATTGAGGCTGTGCAGAAAAACGGCAGGATGTTCCGTGTTAATACGTGGTTCCGTCTTAAAGATGAACTTTACGGGTTTGGGACGCCGAGCAAACCTATCAGGAAACTTGTTATGAGCGGCATGCTTGGTTGGCCTTTGAAAGTTACTATTAACGCGGCAACGGGGTTTGACTGGAAGTTTTACTGGAGCGGCAAGACTGATCTTGTTCCACAGGAAATACCTGCAAACCTGGATTATGACTTCTGGCTTGGACCGGCACCATATAAGCCTTATAATGTGCACAGAACACATGGAACATTCAGAGGGTACTGGGATTATGACGGCGGCGGTCTTGGTGATATGGGGCAGCATTACCTTGACCCTGCTCAATATATATTAGGCAAGGACAATGAAAGCCCGGTTGAGATCGAGGCTGATACACCACAGCAGCATCCTGATGCGGTATCGAGCTGGCGACGAATTGAGATGAAATACGCTGACGGCTGTAAGATTATTCTTGATGGTGAGAATAAAGATGTAAATGCAGCGTATATCGAAGGACCTAATGGGAAGCTTTATCCTGGCTTCAAATCTGATATCAAAAATCTTACGGAAAAGCTAGCGGCGTTTCCTGAACCCGAACCTATGATAACGGACTTCATGGAGTCGGTAAGAACACGCAAAAAATTCGGGCTTAATGAGATGAACGCTCACAGGTCATGTAACCTGATTAATCTGGGGAAAATATCTTTACAGCTCGGCAGAAAACTTAGATTCGATTCTGATAAACAATTGTTCATCGATGACCCACAGGCTAACAAATTTATCGATGAGCCTATGAGAGGCCCATGGCAAATGTAATTTAACGTCAAAGAATCCTTTTATAAAAAATATTACACGGAGATAATTAATATGAACCGTTTTAGAAAATCAATAATAGCAAGCATGGTTTTGATCTGGCTTTTAATCGGCATAGTGTTTGCTGATGTTGAGACAGAAGTAAATAATGTTCTTTCAGGGGTCGTTGCGGGAAACAATGCTGAGGCTGACAAAATTTCTTCAAAGCTTTTGGAGATGAATCCTGAGGCAACGAGAATACTTTGCAGCAGGCTGGTGCCAACCGGGACAGGCAATGACAATAAAGAAAGAATGGCAATAAACAGCCTGACTTTATTTATCGGTAAAAACGCTACAGAGGAGCAAAGGAAAGATTATGCTAATTTATTAGCGGAAGCTATTTTTGCATCTAAGGACAGATTTGTGACTGAATTTCTGGTTGGCCAGCTTCAGTTGATCGGTAAAGATGAATCTGCGGCGGTGCTTGGAAAATTGCTGAAAGATAAAGAGCTTTGTGATGCTGCTTGTCGAGCGTTGCTGGCAATAGGAACCGAAAATGCATCTAAGACGCTAGTTGAAACTTTGGGCGATGTTGACGAAACCAATAAAGCAGCGATTATTAAAACTATCGGCGAATTTAAGAATAAAGACGCCTGCGAAAAACTGTTGGAATATGTGACCAATCCTAATAGAGAAATCAGACTGGCAGCGTTGTTTGCAATTGCAAATATCGGGGATGATTCAGCGGAAAAGGCTTTGAAAAAAGCTACGATAGTAGAAGACCCTTATGAAAAAGCAAAGGCTTATTCGTTTTATATGTTGTATGCGAAAAGACTGGCGGAGCAAGGGGAAGTAAAACAAGCAGTAAAAATCTGCACAAATATTTATGAAAAAAGTGATCTGATTACAATCCGCTGCGAGGCATTGGGCAGCCTTGCTGCAATTCAGGGTAACCAGGCACAGGAGACTTTGCTGAAAGCTATTGAAAGTGACAACGACCAGATGCAGGAGGCTGTTGTGCAATTGGCGAAGAATCTTGGAGATGAAACAGATACTTTAAAGTGGGCCAAGAAGCTGGAAACGGTTTCTGATGATGCAAAGATAAGAATAATTACAATGCTGGCGGAAAGAGGCGATAAGGCGGCTTTGGGCGAGATTACCAAATTTATTGCTCCTGAACAACCTAATGGTAAGGTTGCAGCAGCGGCGGTTGCGGCGATTGGGAAACTTGGTCAGACAGAAGCAATAAATATAATATTGTCCGGGCTGGACAGCGGCGAGACTGAGAGGGTTAAAGCGGTTAAAGAGACATTGAATTTACTGGCAGGGGAAAATGTAAATAAGGCTGTTGCTAATAAGCTTACTGATGCAAAACTGACGTCTGAGAGCAAAATAGTTCTTATTGAATTTCTTGCTGAGAGACTTGCGAAGGAACATAAGGACATTGTTCTTGCGCAAACAAAAGATGCTGATGATAATGTAAAACTGGCGGCGGTTAAAGCTCTTAGTGATTTGGCAAGTGCCGGTGACCTGAGAGAGCTTGTTAAACTTATGCTGGATACTGACAATACCAAGCTGCAAACAGCTACACAGAAAACTATTGTTGCTACAGCTAAGAGAGCTTCTGAGATTAGTTCTGTTCTGGAGGCAGTAGATACGGCTGGTGACAAATCAAAGGCCTTGCTTTTAGATACATTGGCAAAACTCGGCGGCATGGAAGCTATCAACAAGGTACTTGCACAGACAACAAGCACTGTCGATACTGTTAAAGATGCTGCATTGAGGGCCTTGTCAAATTGGCCCGACGAATATGCTATCAGCCCCCTGCTTGATATTGCGGCCAGGACAGAGGATTCCACGTATCATGTAATTACGCTTCGCGGATGTTTGAGGATTATATCTACGGTACCATTGCCATCGGAAAAGAAAATAGAGCTTTATAAAAAAGCTATGGCAATTGCCAAGAGAGATGATGAGAAAAAAATGATCATTGCTGGTTTGTCAAATATTAGAAATGAAGACGCCCTTTTTATGGCGGGTGAATATATTGATAATGATCAGCTTAGCAGTGAGGCAGCACTGGCGATTGCAAATATAGCATGCCCGGAAAATGAAAATGATAAAGGCCTGCAATGTCCAAAGGCGGCTGAGCTTTTGAAAAAAGCCAAGAACTTTATTACGGATGATAAGCTTAAGGAAAAAGTACAAAAGCAAATTGATTCTATTCCACAGATGCCGGAAGGGTTTACATCTCTATTTAACGGGACGGACCTTACAGGATGGAAAGGGCTGGTAGAGAACCCTGAAAAGCGTGCGCAGATGACTGCTGAAGAGATGACACAGTGTCAGAAAAACGCTGATGAAATAATGAATCAGCACTGGTCGGCTGAGAATGGGATGCTGGTTTTTGACGGCAAAGGTTATAACAATATATGTACGGCAAAAGATTACTGCAATTTTGAACTTCAACTGGAATGGAAGATTGAAAAAGGCGGCGACAGCGGGATATATCTGCGAGGATGTCCACAGGTGCAAATCTGGGATGGCCAAACTAATCCGGTCGGCTCAGGCGGTCTTTTTAATAACGAGCAAAACCCAAGTAAACCTTTGAAAGTGGCAGACAAACCAGCTGGGGAATGGAACCATTTCAGAATTATCATGATCGACAGCAATGTCACGGTATATCTTAATGGCGAACTTGTTGTTGATAATGTCAAGCTTGAAAATTACTGGAACCGGAACAAAGAGATGTATCCTTGCGGCCAGATAGAATTGCAGTCCCATGAGAGCAAACTTTGCTTCAGGAATATTTATATAAAAGAACTGCCATGGGGAGAGTCTTTGTTTAACGGACAGGACCTGACTGGCTGGGCCGGTGAAACAAAAGCATATGTCGTCAATGACGGGGTTCTGGCATATAAACCAGAACTTGGCGGCGGCAGTTTGTTTACGGAAAAAGACTATAGCGATTTTATTCTGCATTTTGAATTTAAGCTGCAACCTGGTTCTAATAACGGACTGGCAATAAGGACGCCTTTCAATGCATGGGCAGCTTATGATGGGATGGAGCTGCAGATTATCGATAATACGGCAGAGAAATATAAAGACCTGCAGCCATGGCAATTTCATGGCAGTATTTATGGTGCAGTACCGGCAAAAATCGGATTCCTAAAACCTGTCGGAGAGTGGAACTTTCAGGAGGTTATCGCAAAGGGAAGACAAATCACCGTCAACTTAAACGGCAAAACAATCCTTGATGCAAACCTCGATGAAGTCAGCGCAGTTGCTACTCCTGACGGGAAAGAACATCCAGGATTAAAACTTTCTACTGGGCGAATTGGCTTCTTAAGCCATGAGGACCCGCTAGAATTTCGTAATATCAGAATCAAAGAATTGAAGTGAGATTTAAAAATGGATAACAGGGATATGAACAGGCGTGACTTTATTAAGGCTGTTGGTGCTGGTGCCGCTTGTTTTGCTTTGCCTTTCGGGGCGAAAGCTGCGGATATTTGCGGCGACAAGAAAGGGTTCAGCTACTTTGTTATGGCGGACCCGCAGCTTTTCTGGGGGAGTAAAGAAAACTGGGAAAAGGCGATTGGTTTTGCAAATAAGCTGAAGCCTGACCTGGTCATAGTATGCGGTGACCTGGTGAATACTGGCGACGCAAAAGAGACTGAGGCGTATCTTGAAGCGGCAGGTAAACTCGACAAGGATATTGCGTTGTATAATGTCTGCGGCAATCATGACTATAAAACCTTAGAACCAGAGTCACTTGCATTATACCAGGTAAAATTTGGCGAGCCTTGGTACAGCTTTGTGCATAAAAACAATTTGTTTATCGTATTCGAATCGACGATGGTGAAGTATGGCGATGAAAACTGGAAGATGTACAAATGGCAGATGCTATGGCTTGAAGAAACATTGAAGCAGGCACAGAGCAAAGGCTATGACAATATTACAATTTATACGCATTATCCGTTGGCACTTAGAAAGGCTGACGAAGAAGATGAATATTTCAATATACCAAAAACAAGGCGAATGAACCTGCTTGAGATGTTCCATAAATATAATGTCAAAGCGGTTTTCTCGGGACACTTTCATCATAATACTTATGTCAAAGATGGTGAGCTTGAATTGATAACCACTAATTCGAGCGGAGCTCCGCTTGGTCAAATGGGCGAACCTGAACAGCCTATAGGTTTTAGAATAGTTAAGATGTCCCCTGCCGGGATTGAACACAAATATTACAGCTATGAAGATTTGCCGGAGAAATTAGATTACTAGAGGTTTAACCATGGATATTTTATAATGTCCACGGCGACCGCATAGTTCTGTTGATCATTCTATTTGCCTGGTCATCGTTAGTGAACCGTTCCTTTGCGGGGTCCCATTTTAGGGGTCTGTCTAAAAGCATAGCGATATTACCCAGGTGACAAATGGTAGCGGAGCGGTGCCCTGTTTCGGCGTTGCAGATGGGGTCCTCTCTGGTTTTTATACATTCAATAAAATTTTTACGATGATCATTGCTTTGATAAAGATGAATTTCGTCCGGACCAATTTTGTCAGTAAGAATTTCAGGTGAACTCGCATTAATGAATTCTCTTGAAACGCGAATCCAACCTAGTGTTCCCTCAAATTTAATATCCGAACCACCCATTTTTGCATTGATCTCAACACCATTAGCATATCTGTATGTAATATTCTTTACGTTGGTGCAGGTGGTGAATAATCCTGATTTGGGGAATTCGCCTTGGCCTTGGATTTCTATGGGACCGGTATGATCATGACCTGAACCCCATTGAGCAATATCAAAATGATGGGCACCCCAATTTGTCATTTGTCCGCCGGAGTAATCAAGAATAAACCTGAACTCATAATGGCAGCGTTTTTTGTGATATGGAGCAGCCGGTGCGGGGCCAAGCCACATATCGTAATTTAAACTTTCAGGCACAGGCATCGGCTGCCATGTTGGCTCGCAAAAACAATTGTTGCCTGGTATCTGGACGTATATTTTTTTTAACTCGCCTATCCTGTTATTTCGAACCAGCTCACATGCGTAACGAAAAGAGCCAATTGACCTTTGATGCGAACCTGTCTGAAATACGGTTTTATATCTTTTTACAACATCTGCAAGTATACGTCCCTGACCGATAGCCAAGGTTAAGGGCTTTTCACAATAAATATCTTTACCAGCTTTTGCGGCTGCGACAGAGATGGGGACATGCCAGTGGTCTGGCGTACTGATAACAACAGCGTCTATATCATTGCGGGCCAGGACATCACGGAAATCCTCGTAAGCATCACAGCCTTTATAAGTTCCCGATGAGCTTTTTTTAGAATAAAAAGCATTCACCATGTCCCTTACGGGTTCTCTACCAAAGTACTTGCGGTCTGGCTGATTGGAGCCTGTTTCGACATCACAAACCGCTAACACCTGGGTCTGATCTAAATTCAAAAAACCATTACAATTGGATGTACCCATATTGCCGACACCAATACAGGCAATATTAATTCTTTCACTGGGAGTATTTATACCAAAAACAGAAGAAGGAACAATAGAGGGAACCGCCAACACAGAGGCAGCTAAGGTTGTCTTTTTCAAAAAATCACGTCTGCTTATCAAACTCATTTTGTCTGTCATTGTTACTCCTAAAACAGCACATTTCCATGAAGCGGTACTTTATCACGAAAATTAGTTCGATTCACCCAAATTTCAAAAATAAAGATGCTGGTTTTGAAAATGTACTGTTTTCAACTGATTGTTGTTCAAAACCCGTTATTTGGTAAATCTATGACTTTTGTCGGGGCATTTGCGTTAAGAGGTTATTTTATTTATGCGCAAAAAAATTGCCATAGACTGCATACATGCGGCCAATGGCAATAAGAAGAAGGAGTGATGAAGACTGTATAAAAAACCTGGTTTTAACAGGTTACTAATTCTCTAAGATCGAGTTCCATCAGGTGCTCAAGATAGTCAGCCAGTTCCTGCTCCGAGAACATAGCGAGAAACTGAGCTTTAGCTGTTTTGTTAATTTCCTTGATGCAATCTATCAATTCTCTTTTGCTCATACTTACGATCCTTCAATATATTTTTGCTGCTTTGTTGGTTTTACTTTCAAACTTACAGAGCTATCGACATCGCATTTATCATTTCTTTAGAAATGTTTTTTTTACGCCCTATAACCAAAACAACAAGATAAACGCTTAATTGTGCACCCAACCACAACATATAGTTGGCTTGTCAGATCCGTAAGTTGCGCGTCCAATAAAATCATGCTTTGATATGTTAAAGACACCTGGAAAAAAATTGAAAAAAATTTTATTTTTCATTGATTAAAAGGTTTTTCTGACAAATTGTTTTTTTCATAATCTTTTAAAAATCGAGTGACTTGCTATGTAACTTACTTATTGATAAAGATTTAACATATATTTCAATACAGGGAAAATTTTGCTTGTCCTTTAGGGCATAATTATTGTATTATCAACAGTTCGATTTGTAACAATGATAAACTTGAATGTAATGATGTTTGGAGGCACTAAAGTGACCAAAACTAATGAAATTCGTAACATTGTACTGCTCGGCCATGGTGGGTGCGGCAAAACTTCTCTGGCGGAGTCAATTCTTTTTAAAACAGGCACAAGCAGCCGCCTTGGAAGTGTTGATGACAAAACTTCCGTTTGTGACTACTATGATGAGGAAAAGGAACATAAGCATTCTGTACAGGCTGCTGTAATAAATGTTCTGCATAACGGAAAAACCATAAATATAATAGATACTCCTGGTTTTCCTGACTTCATGGGGCCTGCAATCACTTCAGTACCAGCGGTCGAAACGGCATTGATTGTCATCAGTGCTACTTCCGGGATAGAGACAAATACCAGGAAGTTCTTTAATCTTGCTAAAGAGATGAACAAACCAATTGTAATCGTAATTAACAAGATTGATTCTGAAAATGTTGATATTACAGAGCTGCTCAGTAATATTCAGGAAACTTTCGGCCCGCAATGTCGTTGTGCAAATTTACCGACAGCAAACGGCAGTTCTATAATAGACTGCATTGCAAATAGTGCAGGCAATTCACCTGCAGGCGACGTTGCTCAGACGCATACGAATCTGATAGAAAGTGTTATCGAGGCTGATGACAATATGATGGAAGCGTATCTGGGCGGAGAAGAAATATCTTCGGAGAAAATCGGCAGCGTTTTTGTCAAAGCTATGCTGACTGGGACGGTAATTCCTATTGTCTTTACAAATGCCCGCAGCGGAACGGGAGTGACAGAGCTGCTTAATTTTATTACAAACTTTACACCATCACCAGCTGAGGCTGAACCGGCTAAGCTGATCGATGGCGAAAAAACAACAGAGATTAAAGCTGATGCAGCCGGTAAATTAGCTGGTCAGGTAATCAGAGTCGGGTTTGATCCGAAATCAAACATGAAAAATTCCACTATAAGAATTTTCAGCGGAACATTGAAATCGGATACTAACCTGCTCGTTAATGACAACAAAAAAGGTATTCGTCCGGGACATGTACTTAAATCTCAGGGTGCTGAGAATACGGAAATAGAAGCAGGTATTGCAGGTGACATTATTACGCTTACTAAGATCGAAGAGCTTAGACTTGGTGATCTTATTCACGATGGCGGCTTTGCCGGTAAGTTCCCGATGCCCCCTACGCCTGAGCCGATGTTCTCACTGGCTTTGGAGACAACAGCAAGAGGTGATGAGCAAAAAATAGGTGTTGCGCTGGATAAAATTAAAGAAGAAGACCCGTGCTTTAAGTATACACATAGCCAGCAGACCAAGGAGCTGTTAATCAGCGGACTTGGTGACCTTCACTTGAGAGTTATTCTTGAAAAATTAGAAAAACACTACAAGCTTTCAGTCACAACAAAACAGCCTAAGATTCCATATCGCGAGACAATTACAGGTAAAGCTGACGGGCACTATCGTCATAAAAAGCAGTCCGGCGGAGCTGGTCAGTTCGGTGAGGTTTTCCTCAGAGTTGAGCCTGCAGAGAGGGATTCTAATCCTCCAATGATATTCGGTTGGGATATTTTCGGCGGTTCCATTCCAGGTCAGTTTGAAGCACCTATCGTCAAGGGTATTCAAGATGTCATGGTGACAGGAGTAGTAGCTGGTTACCCGATGCAGGATATTAAAGTTTCTGTATATGACGGCAAGTATCACCCGGTGGATTCAAAAGAAGTTGCATTCCGTGCTGCCGGTAAGGGTGCATTTATCGATGCTGTTCAAAAAGCCAAACCTGCTTTGCTTGAGCCTATCGTAAATATGGAAATTACGGTACCAGCAGAACATGTTGGTGACATCGCAGGCGACATTGCTTCAAAACGAGGCAGGGTAATAGGGCAGGATATGCTCGCTGGTAACATGCTTGTTATCAAAGCACAGGTTCCACTATCGGAAATTACTCAGTACAACAGCCAGCTGAAAAGTGTTACCGCTGGTCGAGGCAGTTATTCAATGACGCTGAGCCATTATGAACCTGTTCCGGGTAATGTTCAACAGCAGATCGTTGCAGCTTACCAGAAAGAAAAAGAAGAACAGGTGTAACTGACAGTTGAAAGTAAGATATAAAAGCCTTTGCTGCGAAAAGTAACAAAGGCTTTTTTGTTTTTCAGATATAATTTAAAAATTACAGCAAAATGTCTTAGAGTACTATCATACCAGCGATTATCAGTATCTCTATCAGAACAACAACACTGAGAATCATTACAGCCATTCGATAGCGGGCAATAATCTCTTCTTCATAATAATTTCGCTGTGGCTCGACAATCTCTCCAGCTTCAAGCTGTTCAAGATCAGAAACATTAAATCGTTTATGTGCCCGTGGGGGTGATTGGCCTTTTTTTACGGCTTCGAGGTCTATCAGCAACTCATCGACATCACTGTAGCGATCCTTTTTCCGCTTTGCCATCATAACCTCTATGACTTCAGAGACGCCGGCAGATAGTGAAGTGTTTATGTGATCCGGCGGAACCAGTTGTTCTTTCAGATGTTTTTTCATAACATCAGCAGGGTCATCAGCCATAAATGGCACTCGCCCAGTAACAAGGTGATAGAAAGTAGCACCTAAACCGTAAATATCAGCCCGACCATCAATATCAATTTCACCTCTTATCTGTTCCGGTGATATATAATAAGGCGTACCATAGGCTTTACCTTTTTCTGTTTTTGCTGCTTCAATATCGGTAGTTTCTCTTGCCAAACCCATATCCGCAAGTTTCACTATGCCGTCTTTATTTATCATGATGTTTTTAGGTTTGACGTCCCTGTGAATCAAACCATTGGCATGAGCATGCTGCAGAGCATGGGCAACCTGAATTATTACATCCACCGCTTCCTGTTCAGAGTATATCTTACCTGCTGCGATATCATCGTATAAGGTTTTGCCTTCAACATATTCCATAATGAAATAGTGATAGCCCCCTGCTTCACCTACGTCAAAAGCCTGCACGATATTATTGTGATTAAGTTTGCCTGCTGCTCGGCCTTCTTTATAGAACCTTTCAACGTATTCAGGATTTTCACTGAAACGCTTTGGCAGCACTTTTATCGCAACTGTACGATTCAAACTTAGCTGCTGCGCCTTATACACAACAGCCATTGCACCTGCGCCAAGTTTGCCTAAAACTTTATAACCTGGTATCTGATGCGGGGCGGCTGATTTGCTTTCTTTTATACTTGCATGAAGTCTGCTTGCCTGTGCAGATGTGATATAGCCAAGATCTATCATAAGATCCTTGAGCATTATAGGGTTAACCTTGTGCCTTGACTTAAGCTCTTCAACAGCACGACGCAACTCTGCATCGGTACACAAGCCCTGCTCGACGGCTATTTTGCCAAAAACAGTATCGTAATTGGTCTCGCTAATGATAATTAATCCCTTAAAAACCAAAGAGGCAATACAATAAATACCTCAACACAGTAATATATGCTATTCTAAAAAACAATGTCAAAGAAAAATTTCTTAAATTGCCTACAAAACACCACTCTGGGCAATTAAACGTAATTAACGACTTATAAATCGACCTTTTCCGGTTTGGTGTTTAGATGTTCTTGTTAAAAATCTGCTGAATCACTTTATAACCATAAATCTGATAGTATCAAAATAACCTGGTGAAAAACAGGAAAAAAATAGTATATAGCCCGATTACAAGCCTATAATCCCCTTATTGACAATACTATAAGGTTTTGGGTTGACTTTTATTCGGATTTGACTAAACTGTCACAATTCGTGTAAGTATTGTTTTTGGTTACCAACAAGGAGACTATAGGTGGCTTATAATTGTGTAGTATTAGTGAAGCAAGTACCTGACACTAAGAGAATTACAGGTCAAGCGATGAATGAGGACGGTACGGTAAACCGTGCGGCTCTTCCGGCGATTTTTAATCCGGAAGACCTTAATGCACTCGAAATGGCGTTGGAAATAAAGGATAAATTCGGGGGCAAGGTTACAGTAATAACTATGGGACTTCCGGTAGCAAGTGAAATCCTGCGGGAATCGCTGTACCGCGGTGCTGACGAAGCAATTTTGATAACAGACCGAGGTTGTGCCGCAAGTGATACGCTATCAACGAGTTACATCCTTAGTTGTGGTGTAAAAATGCTTGATTATGATGTTGTATTGTGCGGAAGACAGGCGATTGATGGTGATACAGCACAGGTTGGCCCCCAGTTGGCAGAAAAACTTGACATTCCCCAGATAACTTACGTCCAAAAGCTTGAAGATATAAGCGACGGAACCATCTATGCAAAGAGAAGCATCGGTAATGGTTTCCAACAGGTAAAATGTAAATTGCCAGTACTTTTAACGGTTGTAGGCGAGGCAAACGAACCAAGAGTTGCAGCTTCCAAAAAGATGATGAAATACAAAAAGGCTTTTGCCCCGGCAGAGATAGTGGCACAGGTTAAATCTGAAAACCCAAGTGCTGATGAAAATACAATTAAAGACCTGGCAGACAGAAAAGTCAGTCTTCTTGAAAAAAACAGCATATTAATTAAACAATGGGACCTTAATTTCCTCAAAGCTGATTTACAGTGGTGCGGCAGGAACGGCTCACCAACAAAGGTTCATAGAATACAAAGCGTTGTTCTCGCAGCAAAAGAGAGCAAGGATGTTGAACCTACAGATGAGGGAATCTCAGGGATGATTCACGAACTAATAATCGACAAAACTATAGCTTAGGGAAGCAGATTTATGATTGGTGTAAATAAAAAAGGTGAAGTCTGGATTTTTGCTGAACAACACAACGGGCAACTGGAAGAGACCCCTCTTGAACTGATGAGCAAGGGGCGTCATCTTGCAGATACGCTCGGCGTTAAACTGGCAGCTGTCCTTTTGGGTGACAATATTAAAAATCTGGCCAAAAAACTTATTCAGTACGGCTCAGATACGGTTTATGTGGTTGAAAATCCTCTGCTTGAGCATTATCAGACAAATAGTTATACAAAGGCAATTTACGAGCTTATTCATAAGTATGAACCTCAAATTATGCTTTATGGCGCAACAGTAGGTGGGAGAGACCTGGCTCCGAGAGTTGCAAGTGCCATAAAAGCAGGATTGACGGCGGACTGTACTGATTTACAAATTGGAAACCATGAAATAGCTAAAGAAAATAAGGTTTATGAAAACCTGCTTTTCCAGGTAAGACCGGCATTTGGCGGAAATATCATCGCAACGATTATCAATTATGATCGTTGGCCCCAAATGGCTACTGTGCGTGAAGGTGTTATGGCCATGCCTGTTCCTGATACCAAAAGAAAAGGTAAAATAGTTGAAGAGCAAATTAGCATTTCTCAGTTGGATTTGCCAATAGAGATACTCAAAGAGCATAAACAAGCCAAGAAGGTTGATCTCAAGGCTGAAAGAATCGTCGTTGCTGGCGGTGCCGGCGTAGGGAGTAAAGAAAATTTCAGACTGATCTGGGACCTTGCAAACAGCCTTGGTGGTGCCCCAGGTGCAACAAGAGCAGCAGTGGACCTTGGTTTTATTGACCATGACCACCAGATAGGACAAACCGGAACAACTGTTAGGCCTTGCCTTTACGTTGCAGTCGGTATCAGCGGCGCAATTCAGCACCAGGCAGGTATGAGCGATAGTCAGAAGATTATAGCTATCAATAATGACCCAAATGCTCCGATATTCCAGGTTGCACACTATAAGATAGTCGGCGACCTTAACGATGTTGTTCCAAAAATGATCAAGGCAATCAAAGAAAAAGTCTAAGAAAAGATAAAATAAAGTTCTTAAAACACAGGATTAAGTGATGGCTAACTTTTACACTGATAATGATGATATAAAATTTTTGTTAAAACATTTTGATGCTAAATTGCTTGCTGAGCAACTTGAAGAAGGTTTTAGATTCGCAGAGGAATTTGAAGAGGCTCCGGCAAATGCAGATGAGGCTTTTAAAAATTATGAGATGGTATTAAATTCGCTTGGTCAGCTTAGCGGCGACTTTATTGCACAAAGAGCTGAAGGCGTGGACCGTCAGGGTAATACACTCAATGAAGACGGATCCGTCAGTTATGCAGATGGCATAGCTGAAGACCTTGAAAAACTGGCAAAAGCTGAGGTTATGGGCTTTACACTGCCTCACAGATTTGGCGGATTGAACTTTCCAAACCTGGTTTATTCAATGGCAATCGAAATCGTTTCAAGGGCAGATGCATCGTTGATGAATATTTTCGGTTTGCAGGGAATCGCAGAGACGATTAATGCATTTGCATCTGAGGAAATCAAACAAAGATATTTGCATGATTTTTCCGCGGGCAAAGTCACAGGCGCAATGGTATTAACCGAACCAGATGCCGGTTCTGACCTACAGGCTGTCAATTTAAAAGCTTTTCAGGACAAAGACGGAAACTGGCTCTTGCATGGGGTAAAAAGATTTATCACTAACGGATGCGGCGAAGTGCTGCTTGTATTGGCAAGAAGCGAACCAGATAGAAGCGGCGGACTTGGTTTGAGTTTGTTTATCTGTGACAGAGGGCCAACGGTTCATATCAGAAGACTTGAAGACAAACTCGGTATTCACGGATCTCCAACGTGTGAAATATTCTTCGACAATACACCATGTCAGCTTATCGGTGAACGCCAAAGGGGTTTGGTAACTTATGTTATGAGCCTTATGAATGGCGCACGTCTGGGCATCGGCGGACAATCAATGGGTATTGCTCAGGCCGCTTTCAATATTGCTCGTGACTATGCTGCAAGCAGAAAACAGTTTGGTGTAGCCATCGAAAAATTGCCGGCAGTAAGAGATCTGCTTATCGATATGCAAATCGCTATTGAAGTTGGAAGAACCCTTTTGTATGAAACATCTGTTGCTGTTGACTGCGAAATACATTACAATAAATGCACAGAAAACCTGCCACAGGATAAAGACGAAGCTAAAAAAATCAAAGATGAGTTCCGGAAATATAAACGGCTGGCAGCAATGTTGACTCCGATGTGTAAATATTACTGCTCCGAAATGTGTAACAGCGTAGCTTATGACGCTATACAGGTTCTAGGCGGCAGTGGTTACATGAGGGACTACGCCAGCGAAAGACATGCACGAGACGCAAGGATCACCACTATTTATGAAGGCACTTCACAACTGCAAATCGTAGCAACAATTCGTGGAGTTTGCAGCGGAACAGCTGAGAAATTAATAACAGAAATGCTTACAAAAGAATATGATCCAACAGTAAAGGACCTGCTTGAACTACTTGCTAAGGGCACTGAGCAGATGAAAGATGCTATTGCTTTTGTCAAAGAAAAAGGCAATGACTATATGGACCTTTACGGAAGAGCAATTGTAGATATCGCTATTAACCTGATCATCGGATGTTTGTTCTGTGACCAGGCAAGCACAAAAGTGGATATGCAGGTTGCTGTTTCTACTGAAGCAGGCAAAGCTTCTGGAAAAACAATTTCTATGAAGGATAGAAAAGCACTGGTTGCTCGAAGATATATAACTAAAAATGCACCTAAGATTAAAGCTTTGACAGAAACAATAAAGAACGGCGATAAAACTACTTTTGAACAATACCAGAATCTGGTACCACCAATCGTAGCAGAGTAAGGATAGGTATTATGCTCAAGGCTGTGATATTTGACTTTGATGGTGTTATTACTGATTCGGAAATATTGCACTTTCGCACCTTTAATCAGATTACGTCCAAGTTCGGCTTTGAGATAGACAAAAAAAGTTACTACAAAGACTTTCTCGGTTTGAGCGACAATGATGTTTTCACAATGCTTAAAAAAGAGAAGCTGTTAAATGATGATGCGCCTTCTGTCGAAGAAATGATAAAACAGAAGAACCAGTTATTTGAGCAGCTTGCTAAAGAAGATGGATGCATAATCGAAGGTGTCAGAGATTTTCTTAACATGCTGAAACAAAACAGTATTCCTCTGGCAATATGTTCAGGTGCCCTGCTTAGCGAGATCATGCTGATTCTTGAAGATGCAAAGCTTGCTGATATGTTCGAGACGATAGTCTCAGCGGACCAGGTCAAAAAAGGTAAACCAGCACCGGATGGTTTTTTGATGGCATTAAAAAGATTGAATGCAAAACAATATCCAGAAATCAATGCAAATGAATGTGTTGTCATCGAAGACGCCCACTGGGGACTTCGAGCTGCGATAGCTGCTGGCATGCACAGGGTAGCGGTAACTAACTCCTATGACTATGATCAGCTCGCGCCGCTTGCGGAAATGACCGTCAAAAATCTAGCCACTATAAAAATCGACGACCTTCAAAACCTTTGCTGCTAACCCGTTGAACAAATCTCTAGAATATCATAGGTCCTTCGAATTTAGCTTTCAGCAATCTTCCGCTTTCAAGGTCGTATTTGATAACCTCAAACGGTGCGTTATCAATTCTGCCTGGTTTCTCTTCTGTACCCTGAGCAGTAATTAAAGATCTAACCGAATCAAATAAGAACTCTTCTGCCTCAAAATATACTGGAGTACTTTTTTGTTTGTTTCTAACCAGCGGCTGCTGCTCATCATAAGTAACCCCGCCAAAAGCGTGCAGTGATAAAAGCTCTGAATTTTCTGTCATTTTAACATCTAGGTTGCTGGCAGTAGCAAGAATATGCTGATCATCTTTATTCGGATCGATGGGGATATAATCAATCCTAAGCATGTCACTAACTTCAGAGTTGATATTCAACTCATTGGTGATCGTTGAATATTTCAGACTTTGAAAATTCTGCACAATTGCCCAGCAAGGCTTTTTCAGGGCCACAGTTTTAGTTTCACCTTGCGGCATTGAAATATTTGAATTATCAACTTTAATAATACCATCGGGTCCAGTAGCAACCATTACTTCATCTTCTGTGGTATAATCAAATTGGCGACACTTCATCTCTACACCACCAAGCTGTTCTGCATCTGCGGTTTTAACACTTGAAAGCCTGACAGTGCCCCCAATAGCCCTTAAATGTTTTATGCCGGTGTCAGAAACTTTTTCAGTTTTTTCTTTTTTGTTTTCGAGGTCAATTATCAACTGATCGCCGGAAAGATTATAACTTTGCAGGAAACCAGTCTCTGGTTTGGTCATTCTGCAAAGGCAATTACCTTCGAATATAACCTTATTATCCAAAGGCCAGAATTCAACTTTATCCGCAGCTGAAACCGTTACCGGTGTTTTTATTTTTTCATCGCTATTCGGATTAACCCTTTCGGTATTAAAGAAAAGCAACTGAATATTATTTCTAGCTATCGTTTTTTCTGTGTCCACATCATACTGGATGCTGTCAGCAAGAAACTTTGCACGATAGTCATTACTATCTTTAAAACTTTGCGGAACAGCAATTTCAGCAACTTGGGTTGCTTCGACAGCTTCTTTTGCAACTTCTAAAATGGTCTCTCTCGGCGCAAAAACAATACCGCCATCACATGTAACAACTATAATGTCTTTACTTTCGACAAAAATCTCTTCAGGTCTGGGAACTTGAATTACTCTTGGCGTGCCAGATTCTCCGGAGGCAACAGGTTGAACAGTTTTTTGTGCAGATGCGACTTGTTTTGGGGTCTCAACCGTTTTTTGGGGGTCAACTAATTCAACTTTTTTTGCTTTATCTTCATCTTTCGATGTACCAGATTTTATATTATCAATAATTATCTTATCAGCAAAAATTAATTGCTCAGGACAATCGATAACAACGTTTTTATTCAGAATACATTTGTAATTTTCTACATCTTCAGATGTTTCATCTGATTGCAATTTTTTTGTTTCAATATTTGTCTCAGGTGCAGCAGTCGCAGGCAAAACTGGCGTAGAAGCAGACTCCGGTAAAACAGGTTCAGTTGAAGGCCCATCGGTTTTTGCCGCCGCTTGAACGGGTTTATTATCCTGATTGGTATCCGCTTTCTTATTTTCTTTTTTATCAGAAGAAAAAAGGGATGTATCCGAATCTGATTTTATTTTCAAAGACTTGAGTTTAATAATTTTTAATATTTCGAGACGTTCAAGCTGCTGATTATAAATCAGCTCCATCCCTGTGCCTTCCATCTCAGCATCAGGATTCACAAAATGAACTGACCCTATGGTGGAAAACTGTGATTTACTCCCGATAAACACTACCTCGTCAAGATATAGCGTGCTTGTTTTTGTCTTAGAAGGAGCTTTAGGTTCAATATGAATAACTACGTTGCCCTTCAATGTTGCATCTTTGGGGCTCGGTTTGGCTGACTCTTTTTCCAGCAATACCGTACCAAAATCAGCTGTTATGGAACAGGTCAGGTCATCCTTATAAACTGTCATGTAAGGCTTTTCAATCTCCCATATTTCCCCTTCTTCATGAAGCAGTTTTGAGAAGCCGAACTCACGTTCTAATTTTTCTGTCTTCGGATTAAGATCAAAGAAGTATGCCTTTTGAACACTGCCGACACCTACACCATCACCTACCTTACCGACCTGACGCTCGAACTCTACTGTGGGTTCGTTTGAATCTGGGCTAAGAATGGTGTTTACCTCTATTACCGGAGTGTCATTAAAATTTGAATACAACAAATAAATAACAAGCAGCACTGTCAGTGTTACCAGACCTATAAATATTCCGCGAGATTTCAAAAAAAATTCCTCTCCATAAAATTATATCAGATACCGTTGCATAAGATCGTCCCATTTGCCGGTTCTTTTTAAAATATATTCAATGACCTCACGCACCGCGCCATTACCGCCCGAAGCTTTGGTTACATAATCAGCATGCTCTTTAACTTCAGCAACTGCGTTGGCAACTGCCACACCAAAGCCGGCATATCTGATCGCCGGCAAATCCGGCAGATCATCGCCAATATAAGCAATTTGATCAGCAGTGAAACCCTTGCTTTCAGCAAATTCTTTTAACTGGGGCAATTTATCATAGCAATTCTGGAAAACGTGTTTTATTTCAAGCTGCTCAGCTCTTAACTGCGTAGGAGGAGAAAATCTGCCGCTTATTATCGCTACCTCCAAACCTGCTCTTTGCCACATTCTTATACCGTGACCATCAAGGCTGTTAAAATTTTTGGTCTCGGTCCTGTCAGCATTCATAATAATAGTACCATCTGTCAAAACACCATCGACATCAAGCACAAGTAATTTTATATTCTTGAGTTTTTTGTCCATCTGAAATTTGCTTTCATTCTTCACGATCAGCCTACGACTTTAATCGTCACAATATCCTGAACATCTATCATTCCTACAGGCCTATCATCAGCATCGACAACAGGTAAATCATCGATCCGGAATTTATGAAACAGCGAGGTAGCCTCAGCTGCCAATGCATCGATACGAATCCTTTTGCATTGTGGAGTCATAATATCCGCAGCCTTGAAATCAAACGCCTTGCTGCCTTGTTTCGTCACGAGCCTGCGAATATCAGCATCGGTAATGATTCCTGCCAGCTTACCCGCATCATCAACAATCATAACCGCACCATGACGTTTAATCTTGCTGGTATGCTCAAGCATTTCATTTATAGTGACATTATATTTAACAATAGGCAGTTCTTCGCCTGCTTTAAACATCATCGACTGCCCCACCGTCATAAGCTGTGCACCAAGAGAGCCTCCCGGATGAAACCGTACATAATCTTCGACACCGAAATTGCGTGCTTTCATAACAGTCAGAGCTAACGAATCACCTATCGCCAGCATGCAGGTCGTAGAAACACTTGGCGCAACTTTAATCGGACAAGCCTCTGTCAATTCACCCATACATAGTGCAACATCGCTGTATTTACCGAGAGTAGATTCTTTATTAGCTGTAATAGCAATTATCTTTAGGTTAAGCTTTGCGGAAAGTTTTTTTATCAGATCTACCAGCCTGATCACTTCCGCAGTCTCACCGCCGTTGCTTAAAACTATAATAACATCATTTTCCCTGAGCCTGCCAAGATCACCATGAACAGCTTCCGCAGGATGCAGAAAATGGCTTGGCGTACCAGTCGAGGCCAATGTAGCGCTTATTTTTTCACCAATGATACCCGCCTTACCCATACCGCTAACGATAACAGCACCACGGCAATTACAAATCAAATCAAGTGCCTTCACATAAGAATCATTCACTACCGACATCACTGACATTACCGCATCAGCTTCTGATTTTATAACACATCGTGCATAATCAAGATCAAAATTCACTTACAAAAACTCCTTATAAAAGACAAAATGTCCTTTAAAATAAAACATCAATATTATTAGCTTAGTCTAGCTTAAAACAACAACACATTGCTTCTAAAGCTTTGTTACGCTTCCCCTGGCATTATAGCATACAAAATTATGATTTTCCCCGCTATAACTTGCCGAGGCACGAATTGCTATCTTCTTTTCATAATCACTTTCTATCTTTGTAATTGCCGATCTTCTTTCATTCTGAAGATAATCAGCAACCTCAGGCGATACGAACAGTTCAACACTGCTGATTTTGCTGTTAGAAGCCGTCAGGTTCAAAAGTCGAATTATTTCCAATGCTATCGACTCATTGTTCTTTATAAAACCCTTCCCGCAGCAAGTAGGACACTCCAGGTACGTGCTCGACTGCAAAGATGGTCTCATCCTTTGGCGAGTCATCTCTACCACACCAAATTGGCTTATCTTTAAAATTTTTGAACGGGCACGATCAGATTTTGTTGCATTACGAAATTGTTTTTCCACTGCTTTGCGGTGTTTTTCCTCACGCATATCTATGAAATCGCAAATCACCAAACCACCAAGATCACGGAGCCTTAACTGTCTGGCAATTTCATCTGCTGCATTGATATTGATATTGTATGCTGTTTCCTCGGCACTTTGCTGTTTGCGATACGTACCACTATTAACATCTATCGCAACAAGCGCTTCGGTCTGCTCAATTACAATTGAACCTCCGCCCTTTAATTCTACCTGTCTTGACTGTATCTTTGTTATTTCATCTTCGATCTTGTATTTATGAAATAGTGGTATTTTCCCGTCATAATAACTCAACCTGCGATTAAGCCTTGGTGTGGCAATAGACAGAAACTTTTTAATCCTCTTGAAAACTTCTTCACAATCACAAATTACCTGGCTTATATCAGAATTGAAAACGTTTCTCATCGTCCTGATAACCAGATCAGATTCCCGATAGATCTCCGATGGGTTTTTAGCTGTTCTAATTTGATTCTCTGTCGATTTCCACAGCCGCAAAAGGTATTTGAGATCATTTTGAATATCTTTTTTGGAACTGCCCTGCCCTGCCGTCCTGACAATAAAACCAACACCTTTAGGCAGATCGATCTCATCAAGTATTTTCCTCAGCCTTTTGCGTTCTTCTTCATCTTCGATCTTATGTGATATGCCGCTTTCCTTCATCCATGGCATCATAACAAGATATTTGCCTGGAAAAGACAGATAGGTACTCAAAGTCGGGCCTTTAGTTTTAACACTCTCTTTGGTAACCTGAACAATAACCTCCTGACCTCTTTTAAGGCATTGCTGTATGGGCATTCTATCCTTTAAAGCTTTCCTCTTGCCCAGTGCTTCAGTCTTTGTAATTTTTGAATCTGGAAAGTATCGCGGGTGAATATCACTTATGTGTAAAAAACCATTCTTACCTGTACCAAAATCAACAAAAGCAGCCTGAATAGACGCCTCAATATTCGTAATTTTACCTTTGTAGATATTACCTACATGGCTATCATGGCTGACTCTCTCGATATATAGCTCTTCAAGGCGTCCCTGATCTACAACCGCCACCCTGCATTCTTCTCCCTCTGCAACATTAATAAGCATTTCTTTTGACATCTTTACTATCCTTGTTCCGCAAGACCGGACATTATATTTTTTCGTACGACCAAACCTTGCTTGTTTAAGTTTTTCTTAAATAACTCCATTTTATATCTGTTCGCCTTACTGGCGATTTTAACATATTAAAATCCAAACCAAGAACTTCCATCACCTCATCAACTCTCACAGAACCCTCAGTGGTTATCTTGCAAACAACCTTAACTCTCCCACCTTCTGTAAATTCAATATTCTCTAAATATTTTCTTATATCAACTTCTTTTACACTGCTCTCATCTTTAAATCTTTTTACAACCAGACTATCTTTTGCCAGAAATTCTGAAGCTTTTGCTCGAATATCAACAATTTGATGTATAATTCCTGTTTTTAAATCAAATATATAACTAACTTGCTCTGCAATAGGGGACTTTGTACCAGCACAAATCTCAATATCAATCACCTCACAGCCTTGCGGCATCTGGTTTGAAATTTGCCGCCCAATGCGCTCTAAATCGACATTTTCTTTGCCTGAATATATATGAATACAGGCTAAATCACCATCGGATTCTACCCCAACAGAACCAGGTAAAGGCAACGATAATTTTTGTCTCGGATTAAAACCTTCACTATATTTGATCTCTATGCCAGCCCGAACAAAACAACGCTGAAACATAGTTACTCTCTCTGCATGAGATAAGTATCTCAGAGCTCCAAGTATTCTAAACTTCACCAACAATAATATAGTTTCAGTAGAAACTTCTGTCTGCATCTTTCCTCAAATTCTAAAGTACACCATAGGTGCCGGTTTTACAATTAACCCCTCTATTATCTTCAACTTATGGCACAAAAACAAGATTTTTTTAATAAATCCGTAATTTTACGTCCACCCCCCATATCACACCCCAAAAAGGCACAAAAAAAAGGGCCCGGATTTTCGTCCAGGCCCTTTGTATTACTGCTTAATCGCAGATCGAATCATTTCAGCCAATACTAGGGCCAAAGATCCTCAACCAGCCATTC
>CAZBKA010000041.1:0-22802 GCA_964492365.1 uncultured Pirellulales bacterium
GTCCTGTCAAAATATCCAGGGTCCTTTTGAGGCAGCAAAAATGGCTTATGGGCAATTCCTGTGTCGGGTTCAAAAGACGAAATATATGGCCTGGTGTATACAGAGTCCCTCCTTTTGCTTGAAAAAACAATCCATTTTCCATCGCTTGAAAAGCTGTGATATGATTCACTTGTATCACTGTTTATGTCGAGTTTTCTATATTTATATTGACCATTGCTATCGGCAACGAGGTCCACAATGTAGAGATCACTTGCAGGTCTAAAAGCTGGGAAGCATCCATAGTCAGCCATACAAACGAGGGCCCAGCGACCATCTGGACTGATTCTCGGCAGCAGAACTGTTTTGCCTATATCTTCGCCTTTAATTATTGTCTCGACCTGTCCCCAGGTGTCGGTTTCAATATCATAGCTTATGCGTACGAGGTCATATTTCAGTTGATCAAATTTATTGGGAGGAACCGCCTGTTCGGTGTTTGCCCAAAGCATAGGTGCTGACGAAAAATAAAGGTATTTTCCATCCGGCGACCAGGTGGGATATGTTTCCTGGCGATCCTTACTTGAAATTTGGGGACAAGTTTTTACGGTATCTTTATCAACCAGGTAATAAGCGAGCATCGAATCCCGGTCAAAAGCATCACGAATTTCATATCCTGTTTCGTAAAAAAACTGTCGCACTTCGTTTACCGAAAAAACAAGCAACTTGCCTGATGGGTGCCAGGATGTATATGTAAACTTTGTCCCGATCTTTTGTGCATGACCATCTTTTATCAAAAGAGCCTTATCACCGAAATACTGACTTCTATAACTAATGAGAACGTTTTTCGTTTCATTATTGCAGAAGGTGTGACAATTCACGCAGCCGTTATGAAAGCTGGTTCCTTCAAGCACCGGTGTTTCACAGTACGAGGTAAGGTCACGCTGATATACACCGACTTTGCCAAGCATACGGTAATGGGTAGGACGCATCTTCCTGTATACTATATACTGGTCAATCGGGTCATTAGCTATTTTGTTTTTTACTGTGTTAAACTTTTGCCAGGTGTTTTTGTTTTTTGTATAGATATCCACCAACAATTCAGAGCCTTTGTTTGCTTCAAGAAGCGTTCTCCATTGTTTTTTCGGGATAATAATCATAGAATCTTCGGTGGTTATTTTTATTTTGGGGCCTATGGACGAAGATATCTCAACATAATAGAGATCAGCTTGTTCTTTTATGATGAAATTTAAAGGAGCAATATTTGGGGGAAAAACAACATCTTCATAATCAGGACTCAATTGAGGCGTTTGATGTACAGTGTCAAAACTGTCGATATTCGGCATTGCCTGGGGCTCATACTTAAACGCAAAAAAAATGGCTAACACCAGTATCAATAATAACAAAATCTGTAAATATTTTCTTTTCATACTTAGCTATTGGTTATTGAACATAAGTTAAATAGAAAAAATACGTATCCTTATACTTCTTAAACAATTCCGGGTAAGCAGACTGTTTGTTTCCAAAATTACGTTTCATAATAACATCGAAATCATTGTAAATCTGCATTGTACTCTGGCTTATCTGATAATCATTCGGGTTTATTTTTTTACCGACAGCTTTCGATGCCAATATACCCTGCTGCCAGAGCGGCGGTATTGTTTCATAATCAAAGTTACTCATTTTAGGCAGGAAGGTGACAAAACTATCAAAATCCCTGGCAACAAGACTCCAGGCCATCAAGTATTCATAAGCCATTTTATTTTTTGGATATGCATCCAGCAGATATACTAAAACCTGAGGATCGGTATAAATACCGACGTAATCTTTCTTGAGTAATGCAGATTTTTTTTCCTGAATAAACGGATCATTAGCAAAGGTAGGATCAGCATTTAATTTATCGAGATATTCTTTCGCCCAGCCTGAGTAAAAAATCGTGTGACTAAGTGCGTTAAGACAAGCACGAGCAGCACAGGTATCGCCTTTTATGATGCTGATTAAAGCCATCGTTTTCAGCATAAAAGGCCTGTCACCAACCAGGTCCATATCAATCGCAAGACAATGCTCAGCAGTATTCATTAGTCCCAAATCAAAAAAGGTATCAACTTTTCTATAGTAAACCTTGTCATACTCTTTTGAATTCAGCAAAAACGCGTCAGGATACGGGCTGTATAAAAACAAGTCGTATCCCAACCGAGAAGTGTGGTAAAGGGCACGGTTGACAACGTTGCTGATAAAATAATTGCCAATCTTATATTTTGATGCGGTACCAAGTACCTCCGACCACATTTCATTGTGGCTGTAATAACTGCTGAGCAAAATAGCTTTTATATATGTTTCATGAAATGGCAAAACCACCGCAGCACTAATAAGCAATAGAATACAAGTGCCAATAGTCTGTGAGAAAAATGGATGCCTCTGGTGCCATTTGATTGGCTCTTGATTTTGATCCTGTTTCTTTTTAGCGGAATGTCTCGGCTCAGCGGTTAACTCCGTTAAACCGGCTAATAACAGAACCAAGGGAATCGTGAAGTAAACCACATACAGAACTATAAGCAGACCATCACGTAACTCTGCCTGAACCACTTTCCAGGAATAAGGCATCAAGTTTGTATATGCATCAACTATCGTGACATTGCTATAAACAAATTCCACCAGAATGTAAGGCAGCAACATTGGCACCGCTATATACATCGCTAAAAACTTATATTTCCGCCTGTAGAAAAGTTCGTAGAGAAAACATAATAACACAAACAGGAACAAACCTGCACCAGCAGCAATGTATACGATTACTGACAAAACAACAAAACTGATCCAGTCCGTTGCAGGGTATTTCTTTATAGCGTTAAGATATATTAAAAAAGAAACCAAAACTGTCAACAAAACCAGAATAAACAAAAGATAATGGCTATAATGAACATAGAGGAAAGCTATCGCCAGTGCAGGAACAAAACGCGTAAATCTTAATTTTTTTACATTTATCCTTTTAAATATGACATCAGTAAAAAAAGCAACCGCAGCACAGGCCGCTGTTACTACCAATGCACCATATACAGAATAATAGAAGAACTGAGAGACAAAAGCATTGGCATATTCGACGAGACCGCCTGGGTAGAAAAATTCTTTGAAAAAATCGACTGTGAGAAAAAATTCAGGGAAATTAAGGATAGATGCATCATTGAAATAAAGCAATTTCATATCGACGATATGCCAGAGGAACAAAAAAAACGCAACCCAAAAGGCAATATCACCGAATAATCTGAAAAAACTATTCTGCTTTCTTAGCCTAACGCTTTCCATTACGATATTCTACAAAATTTAGCTTTCAAAAGAAAGCTTTTTTTGCGATATTACAGGCTTTTAGAAAAATAACTATACAATAAATTTTTAAGAGGTTTAAGTATGTCAGAAGAAATCATTGGTTTGATAGGCGGTTCTGGTTTAGGCGACAAGATAGAAAAGGACATGTCCAATGAAAAAATGGTTAAAATTCAAACCCCCTTCGGCAATTGCAGCGGTCCGATCATGACGGGCAAGGTAGGAAACAAAAAAATAGCGTTTATTAATCGCCATGGTCGGGGACATACTATAGCCCCTTCAGATGTACCCTACGCCGCCAACATATTCGCATTGAAAAGCATTGGTGTACATACCATTATAGCAACAGCAGCGGTTGGATCTCTGCGAGAAGAAATATCGCCTAAGGATTTGATACTGGTAGATCAGTTCATAGACAAAACTTATAAAAGACAGAGCAGTTTTTTCCATGGAGTAGCAGCTGTACATTGTGAAATGGCTCAGCCAGTTTGCAGAAGGCTTCGCCAAAAGCTTTTCGATGCAGCCGGGAAAATAGGTGTCAAAACCCATGAAAAAGGAACTTATGTCTGCATGGAAGGCCCGCAATTTTCAACAAGGGCTGAATCATTGATGCACAGGCAATGGGGAGGCGACCTTATTGGAATGACGGCGATGCCGGAAGCTAAGCTCGCAAGAGAAGCTCAAATGTGCTATGCACTGATCGCTTTGGCAAGTGACTATGACTGCTGGCGGGAGCACGAGGCCAACAAGGACAAGCAGACACTTCTAAAAGAGATTATAGGCAACCTTAATGAGGCTACCCAGAACGCCATTAGTCTTATAGAAGCGGCTCTTAGCATTGACGGCGACATAAATGAAGAAAAATGTCATTGCAGAGGCAGCCTTGAACTTGCAATGTGGACAGCTAACGATAGAATCAGCAAAAAGGATAAAGAAAAACTGGCTGTCCTTTTTGAATAACTCAAGAAATGCACGCATAAAGGCCGATAATACTATGTTTATGGTGCAGGATTAAAATTATTAAGTATAGCATAAAATATAGAAAGGATTCGAAATGAGCAAATTTACTCACAAGTTTATTACCTGGACTTTAGTTTTGGTATTTATGGCGATTCTGGCTGGTTGTCAGGAAGAAGAACAACAAGAACAAACTGCCAATCCAAAGCAAGCTAAACTTGTAGCCGCTGAGAATATCCAGCTTAAAAAAGACCTTGCCGCCCGTGATGCAGAGATCGAAAAGCAAAAAGCGTTATTGGTTACCTGCGAAGAAGAAAAAGAGAAATTAAACAAAAGCCTTAACCAAAACTCAGAAAACTTGGTAGAAACTCTCATGGAAAGCATGGACAAAGATACTCAGAACATCAACATTGAAAACCAGGAACTCAAAAAGCAAGTGGAAGAATTGAAAAAACAATTAGAAACAAAACAATAATAAGTCTTAAAAACAATAAAAAAGGGGCTGATATGTATTGTCAGCCCCTTTTTTTATTTTAATAATTTAAATCAGCAAATTTTCTGAGCGGCCTGAACAGCATCAGGTAGTTTTTCATCGCTATAATGTCTCTGGGCAGAAGCTGCGACCAGACCAATGAACATGGGATGAGGCTCCAAAGGTCTGGAAGTCAGACACGGATGAGCCTGTGTTCCCATAAAGAACGGATGATCCTCTATCTCAAGAATCTGCATAATCGGATAATTCGGAGCCTTTCCAGAGAAGACCAACCCTGCTTGTTCCAGCTTTTCAATATACTTTGGGTCAACTTCATATCTATGTCTGAAACGCATCCTGACTTTATCAGCTTTATTGAACAGCTTATATGCGATGGTATCTTTTTTTATCTCAACATCCCTGCCGCCGAGCCTCATATTACCGCCAAGCCCTTCAATCTTTTTCTGCTCTGGAAGAATATCGATAACAGCCTCACTGCAGTCAGGAATAATTTCTGTGCTGTTAGCATTCTTCATGCCACATACATTGCGTGCAAATTCGATAACCGCCATCTGGAACCCAAAGCAAAGACCAAGATATGGAATCTTATTTTCTCTGGCATATTTGATACATGCAATTTTCCCCTCAGTACCCCTTGTTCCAAACCCGCCCGGCACAATTATACCATCGACATCTCCGATGAGTTCTGATGCGTTCGAGCCATTAACATCTGTTGTATCTATCCAGCTTATTTTTACATCCCAGCCCAGAGCAACGCCTGCATGTTCAAGAGCATTTATAATAGATGCATAGCTGTCACGAACTGAGGTATATTTGCCTGTAATGCCGACAGTGACCTTTCTTCTCGGGGCTGTTATTTTATCTGTAAAATCACACCATTTTGCCCAGGCTTTTCTTTCATTGCGAAGATTTATCCTGTCCTCGATTTTTAATATACGCAGCACCTCGAAATCAATACTGTTTTCTCTAAGCATCGCTGGAATCGTATATATGCTCGCGGAGTCATGCATGCTGAATATTCGATGGAAAGGCACATTGCTGTATATACTTATTTTCTGTCGGACGGTCTCGTTGATGGGGTTTTCACCACGACATGCGATTATATCCGGCTGAATGCCCAACTGGAGCAATTGTTTGATACCAAGCTGAGCGGCCTTTGATTTTTGCTCCCCGAGAGCATGCGGCTCCAGAATATAAGTAAGGGCGACGAAACAACAGCTATCAGGCCCCTCTTCGTAAGCCAGTTCCCTCATTGCTTCGATATAGTAAGCATTTTCAAGGTCACCTACCGTTCCTCCAATCTCAACAAAAACGATATCCGCATCATTTTCCATCGCAAGGTTTCTAAGCCGAAGTTTAACTTCACCGGTAACATGCGGGATCATCTGAACATCCCTGCCGAGATAGTCACCATGACGTTCTTTGTTGAGAACATCACGGAAAATCTGACCGCTTGTAGCAAAGTTTTTACCGCTGAGATTCTGATTAAGCATTCTTTCGTAAGTGCCAAGGTCCATATCGCTTTCCATACCATCATCAAGAACAAAAACCTCACCATGACGGAATGGGTTCAGCGTACCCGAGTCGATATTCAGGTATCCTTCGAGCTTTATCGGGGCAATTTTTAACCCTTTGTCCTGCATAAGCTTTGCCAGGCATGAAGAGAATATCCCCTTACCCAAGCCGCTCATAACGGTACCCATCACAAAACAATACTTGGTTTTGCCTTTTTTATAACCTTTCGGAATAGGAGAAAAGAACTCTGTATCCGTTGAAACATTGCTTAATGAAGCTAATAATTCTTTGTTCTTAGACATAAATTTCCTTAGTTACTGCTACTGCTTTATCATTATTTGCTACTGCTTATTCTTTTTACAAACGCCTGGTACTGTTGAGGCGTATCTATTCCATCGCAGGTATGCGTAACCTTGCCGATTAGTATGGAATACCCGTTTTCAATCGCCCGCAGTTGTTCCAGCTTTTCTGTTTTTTCAAGACTGCTCTGTTTAAGCGTCGTAAATTTCATCAAAAAGTCTTTACGATATGCATAAATCCCTATATGCCTGAGATAGTGGCTGACATCTCCGACACCGCCTTTATCGCGGCAAAATGGAATAGGGCTCCTGGAAAAGTAAATCGCCCTGCCTTTAACATCGGTAATTACTTTTACGATATTTGGGTCACTAACCTGATTTGCATCATCAAACACCGCCGCCAGAGTTGCCATCTGACAATCCGGATTATTTACCAGCATAGATGCCAGATAATCGATATTGGCAGGATCAATTTCAGGTTCATCAGCCTGAAGATTAACTATTATATCAGCATCGGTGTCTTTAACTGCTTCTGCGATGCGGTCGGTTCCGCTTTGGTGGTTCTTACTGGTAAGCACACAATCAGCAGAAAAAGACTTTGCTGCCTTGACTACTTTCGCATCATCAGCGGCAATTAAAACGCTATCCAGAAGCTTTGCCTGCTTTGCCCTTTCCCATGTATGCTGGATAAGATATTTGCCGGTATCTTTAGCGAGAACTTTACCCGGAAACCTTGTAGATTCATAACGGGCCGGTATTACAGCTAAAATCTTCACTTCTAATTCCTTAAAAAAGTCACACAAAGCCAAAGGCAAGATCGATTCAGAGATTTTTAAAATCTGCTATGATTATCGCAGCAAAAAATCTAACTGGAATTTCATAGTAAATGCAAAAAGTATTTTTGTCAACAAAGCTTATGGATTAATTAACAAAAAACCTTTTTGACAGCATAAAAATCGATGTTATAGCACTATAGACGGCTTTGCTGGACAATCTGAAATATAGAAAATTAAAAAAATTTTAAAATTTATTGTTGACTGGTAATTTGAAATATAGTCTAATGTTTCTATGAATAAGAACATAAAGACAAATATGATTCAGTGGTGGTGGCCTGTGGAAATAATTTCCGACAGGTGAGCGGTGTCTTTATAAGTGTTTGAGATAATGGAGATCATAAGCAGCCTGTAAAAAAAACAGGCTGTTTTTTTTTACCCAAAACACAAAATTATAGAAAGCAAAAAAAATGAAAGAATACAGGGAAATAATCAAAAATGCTCAACCGGGTCAGATCATACCGATAGTCAAGCGGATAGATATGGATGAGGCTGTAGATTTTTTCGCCAAGATCAGCAATTACGGAAGAACCGAGCACTGCTTTATACTGGAATCAAAGGAATATCTTTCAGGAACTTCGGCTTTGACCTTTGGAACCGCAAAACCGGCTT
Organism: uncultured Pirellulales bacterium; assembly: GCA_964492365.1. Classification (GTDB taxonomy): domain Bacteria; phylum Planctomycetota; class Phycisphaerae; order Sedimentisphaerales; family Anaerobacaceae; genus JAGLTN01. The sequence continues at coordinate 8,001 of CAZBKA010000041.1, forward strand.
TGTACCTGACGGGCAAGGGAGTTAATTTCGAGATAAGGGCACTGACTGATACTGGCAGAAGTATTTTGAATTACCTTGCTGAGAAAAAAGAGAGATTCAACTTTTGTGAGAGTGTGAACTTCGGCCCGAAGTCAATTATCGGCAGAATAAAAGAAAACAAAAGCTTCGGCGATGAACAGCAAAGGCTCACATGTACCAACCAGATGGACGTTTTAAGAGCCGTAGCGTTTGCATTTAAACTCGCCAGTAAACCTTTCCGAGTAACTTGCGGCCTAATGGGAGCACTCAGTTATGATTTTATTGACCAGTTTGAAACGCTGCCTGCAAGTAAATATGACTCATTGGAAAACCCTGATTATGAATTATATTTCGCTGATAATATCTTTTTGATGGACCATGAAAACAACCAGGGCTATGTCGTCGTCAATGTCATAGTTACTGACGAAAATTATGAAAACACTATAGAACAAACGCAAAAAACATTTGATTATTATTTTAACCTTGCAAGATTCGACACACCAAAGCCCAAAACAACTATTAAAGAAATCGGCCCGGAGTTTACTGATACTGACCAGGGCGAATATGAAGCCATGGTCGAAAAAGCAAAAAAACATATTTTAGATGGTGACATATTTCAGGTCGTATTGAGCAGAACAACATCTATGGTCTGCAAAGATGAGCCTTTGGATATTTACCGCAGACTAAGCAAGCTCAACCCTTCGCCTTACATGTTTTATATAAAGACACCAACAACGATATTGATGGGCTCCAGTCCAGAGCTTAATTTGCGTATAAGCGGAACAGACAAAAGATGCGTTGAGATACGCCCTATCGCTGGAACCAAACCAAGGGGTAAAAAGAATAATGAAATAGATGCTGAAACCGACATGAGATATGAAGCAGAGCTAAAACTCGACCGAAAGGAACTGGCTGAACATATGATGCTGGTTGACCTGGCCAGAAACGACATTGCCAGGGTAGCTGAAAAATCAAGCAGAACTGTTAATGAGCTTTTGACTGTAGAAAAATATGATTCAGTACAGCATCTTGTAAGTAATGTAAAAGGCATCCTCGACAGTAAACTTGATGCGCTCAGTGCTTACCTTGCAACGATGAACATGGGAACATTGACCGGTGCACCAAAGATAGAAGCAATGAAAATAATTCGGCAGATGGAAAAAACCAAGCGTGGATATTACGGAGGCGCTGTCATGTATTTGACCGTAGATGGACAATTTGACAGTTGTATTACAATACGGAGTTTACAAATAAAAGATAATGTTGCTCATGTGCGAACAGGTGCTGGCATCGTACATGACAGCATTGCGAAAAGTGAATTCGAGGAAACACAGCATAAAGCAGAATCGTGTTTAAAGGCGATCAGAGCAATTTAAAAAGGCCAAGACAATGGAAAATGTAAAAATACTTTTTATAGATAATTTTGATTCGTTCACATACAACCTCGTTGATGAATTCTGCAAGCGTGACTGCATTGCAAAGGTTTATCGCAGTGACATTTCAGAAGAAAAGCTCATGGAGATATCACAGCAGTTCGACGCTGACATGGTGGTAATATCGCCCGGCCCCGGCAATCCTGACAGTGCGGGCATAAGTTTGCAGGCGGTGGATTATTTCAAAAATAAGCTGCCGATATTGGGTGTTTGCCTTGGACATCAGGTAATTGCCCAATACTTCGGCGGAGCAATCGGCAAATGCGGTGTGCCCGTCCACGGCAAAGGGTCACGAATAAACCATATTGGAACAGGAATATTCGAAGGAATAGAAAACCCTATGCAGGTGGGAAGGTATCACAGCCTATGCGCGAAAAAATTACCGATTTGCCTCAAGAAAACCGCCGATTTCGAAGGGATTGTAATGGGCGTCCAGCACCGAGATTTTGACATTTACGGCGTACAGTTCCATCCAGAAAGCATATTAACTCCGGGCGGCGGAAAAATAATTGAAAATATGATTAACATCGCAATTAAAAACAGAATTGAAAGAGTACAGATATGACTAAGATAACTGAGTACCTTGAACTATTATTAGAAGGAAAGGATTTGACCTTCGACCAGGCCAAGGACCTTCAGGATAGAATCTTCGGCGGCGATGTTGCCGATGTCCAGATTGCCGCGTTTCTCGCTGCCATGAGAATTAAAAAAGCGACACCAGAAGAATTAGCTGGATTGGCAAAATCACTGCGAGACCACGCGATAAAAGTTAATGTTGCAGATATTGACGGCCTGATAGATACCTGCGGCAGCGGCGGAGCAGCGGTTAAGATTTTTAACATTTCTACTGCAGCAGCATTGGTAGCAGCCGGTGCAGGATGCTATGTCGCCAAGCATGGCAACCGCGCAATTACAAGTAAGTGCGGCTCAGCAGATGTACTCGCCCAACTGGGGGTTAAAATCGACTGCGGGCCAGTGTTGGTGGAAAAATGCATCAGACAGGCTCATATGGGTTTCATGTTCGCGCCAATGTACCACCCTGCTATGAAATTCGTTCAACCAATAAGAAAAAGCCTTGATTTCATAACTGCGTTTAACATACTTGGTCCATTGGCAAATCCCGCCGACGTAAAGGCACAGGTTATGGGCGTCGCAGATGAAAATATGATGGAGAGAATCGCAAAGGCCCTTATACTTTTAGGAACAGAAAACGCAATGGTCGTTCACAGCAACGGACTCGATGAAATAAGCACAATGGCAGAAACTAAAATTTATATTGTCAAACACGGCACCATAACCAAAACTAAAATACATCCCGCCGATTTTGGAATAGTAACTGCCGATAGCGACGAGCTTAAAGGCGGCGACACCGAAACAAATGCAGAGATAATCAGGAACGTTATCAATGGCAAGGACAAAGGCCCCAAAAAAGACATTGTTGTTTTGAACGCTGCTGCTGCAATCGTAACGGCACAACTGGCAAAAGACTTCAATGACGCAATAACCAAAGCAAACGCATCTATAGCCAATGGTGCAGCGGCTGATTGTCTGAAAAAACTAATAGAAGTATCAAACAGTTAAGCTTAGAATAGGAGAATTAAGAAAACATTTTAACTAACCACTTTTTAGGAAACTATGATGCCAATCGTAAAAGTTAAGATATGTGGAATAACCAACCTTAGAGATGCACAAGCCGCCGTCGAGATGGGTGCTGAAATGCTTGGGTTCAATTTTTACAAAAAAAGCCCAAGGTACATCGAACCTGACAAAGCAGCAGGGATAATTAACAAAATTCCAGGCTTCGTCGACGTTGTTGGAGTCTTTGTAAACAGCAGTTTCGATGAAATACATGATATAACCGAGAAGTGCGGTCTGAACTGGGTTCAGTTGCACGGCGATGAAACAAATGAATTCTGTGATCGTGTTGGTCAGCTCAATGTCAGAACGATCAAGGCTATCAGAGTTAAAGATGCCAATGATATTAACAAGGTAAAAGATTATTTCACTTATGCCATGCTGCTGGACGCTTTTTCGCCAAAAAAATATGGCGGAACAGGAGCCGCTTTTGACTGGAACATAATTGGTAACATCCAGAAACGAATATTTTTAGCTGGAGGCATCACCTGCGATAATGTAGTCGAAGCAGTGAACGTTGGGGTTTATGGGATAGATATATGCAGTGGAATAGAATCTGAACCAGGGAAAAAAGATCATAAGAAAATGCATAAACTTTTTGACAATATTAAAAATTTGAGAGGATAAGGCAGGTTTATATGAAATACAAAGGCAGATATGGACAATTTGGCGGATTTTACGTACCGGAAGTTTTAACCGGTGTGCTCGAAGAGCTTGAGGATGGTTTTTACCGTTATTATAAAGATGAAAAATTTATTGCTGAACTTGACAGCCTTTATAAAGATTACGCCGGCAGACCGACACCTTTATACTTCGCTAAAAGATTCAGCGAATATGTTGGGTTCAAAGTTTACATCAAGCGCGAGGACCTTCTTCACGGCGGTGCACATAAAGTTAACAATGCACTCGGACAGGGACTATTAGCAAAGTATATGGGAAAAACAAAGCTCATCGCCGAAACCGGAGCCGGTCAGCATGGTCTGGCAACCGCAATGATAGGAGCCTTATTCGGGATGGAGACAAAAATCTTCATGGGCGTTACAGATATCGAAAGACAAAGCGTAAATGTCCACAAGATGCGTCTTTGCGGAGCACAGGTTATAGGCGTTCAGGGCGGAACCGGAACTTTGAAAGATGCTATCAACGATGCACTTCGCTACTGGACAGCAAACGTGGAAGATACATTTTATCTATTCGGAACAGCCGCCGGTCCGCACCCATACCCTGCAATAGTCAGGCACTTCCAAAGCTGTATCGGTACCGAAGCCAGGCAGCAGTGTCTCGACAAACTTGCAAAACTGCCTGATATGGTTGTCGCATGTGTCGGCGGAGGCAGCAATGCCATCGGAATTTTTTCAGGCTTTATCGATGACAAGAATGTAAAACTCATCGGCGTCGAAGCCGGCGGGGAAAGCGTAGCAAGCGGCAAACATGCTGCCACCTTAACAGCCGGCAAAGTCGGTGTTCTGCACGGCTCAAAAGCTTACCTCTTGCAGGATTCAGATGGTCAGGTCTACGATACAGAATCTATAAGCGCAGGCCTCGACTACCCTTCTGTCGGCCCAGAACATTGCCTGCTCAAAGATTCAAAAAGAGCAGAGTATGTAGCAGCAGAAGATGAAAAAGTTCTGGATGCTTTCGGGATACTCATACAGAAAGAAGGAATAATACCTGCGTTGGAAAGCTCACATGCCTTGGCGTACCTGATAAGCTTGAAAGGCAAGCTCGCACCGGAAACAACAGTTGTAGTGAACCTTTCCGGAAGAGGTGACAAAGACGTATCAATAGTTGAAAAATACAGACCCGTGAAATAAGGATAACATAAATGAAAACATACGAAGAAGTTTTTAAGCAAATAAACAAAGCGGCATTAATACCATTTTTTGTAATCGGCGACCCTGACATAGAAACAAGCTTTGAGATCGTCAAAACCGCGATAGACGCCGGCGCAGATATACTTGAGCTTGGCATACCTTTTTCCGATCCGATAGCAGATGGCCCTACGATTCAAAAAGCTGACATCCGCTCACTAGGAAACAAGATGACCATGGTCAAAGCACTTGAATTCATCAGACGGGTAAAAAAATACAGGGATATTCCTATCGGACTTTTAATATATTACAACCTGGTATATCAGTATGGTGTAGAAAAATTCTGCAAAGATTTTCACCAGGCTGGTGTCAACAGTGTGCTGGTTGCTGATTTAAATATTGACGATGCCGAAGAAATCAAAGGCTCAGCAAAAGCTGCCGGACTCGACACTGTATTTATGGTAACACCCAATTGCTCTGACGAAAGAATCGCTAAAATTACTAAACAGATTAGCGGATTTGTCTATACTGTTTCCGTTTTAGGTGTAACAGGCGGCAGAGAAAAACTTTCAGACAAAGTCGGCCCCTTAGTTGCCAAATTGAAAAAAATGACAGATGTGCCAATATGCGTCGGATTTGGGATAAGCAAACCAGAACATGCCGTTGAAGTGGTCCAAGCAGGTGGCAACGGTGTAATAGTAGGATCCGCCATCATAAAGCTGATAGAAGCTAACCTTGAAAACAAAGCAAAAATGCTCTCAGAAATAAGCAGATTTATCAAAGAGATGAAACAAGCGATCATCAAGGCTTAAAAACTATCAGCCATGGATAAGCTTATAGGCTCTGAGAAGTTCAGCAACACTCCAGGCCTGTGCTATACAGCCTTTGGGGGCCTGTGGTTCGTCGCCATCATAAATCTCGGCAACACTTCCAAGGCAGCCTTCATTGCCAATGTTTTCAAGCAGAGGTCTAATGAACTCAGCTGCCTCAGCCTTGCTTTGCTTTGAAAAATCGTTAACTTTTAAATATGCCTCTACAAAACCACCGATCAGGTAAGGCCAAACTGTCCCCTGATGATATGCACGGTCTCTCTTTTCCTGTGGTCCGGCATAAACACCTATATATCGACTGTCGGCTCGGTCAAGAGTCCTCAATCCGAATGGCGTCAAAAGACGATCCTGGACAATTTGCACTACCTGACGCTGTCGATTTAGAGACAAAGGTGAAAATGACAATGAAACTGCGTATATCTGATTAGGTCTGATAGAGGAATCAACTGTTCCGTTGGGAGCAATGCAGTCATTGAGACAGCCGAGATTGCTATTCCAGTATTTTTGATTAAATCCGACATTAACAACATCTGCCATTTCATGATAGTATTTTGCGGTTTCAACATCTCTTTCAGCATAGAACTCTGCAAGACTGCAAAGAGCATTATACCACAACGCATTTATTTCGACAGCTTTGCCATATCTCGGTGTGAAAACAACATTATCAAATTTTGCATCCATCCAGGTCAGTTGTGTATCAGCATCACCAGCGGTTATCAATCCATCGGTATCGGAATGGATATTAAACATCGTACCCTTCTGATAGCAGTCAACGATATTACGAATCACCGGCAGCAATTGAAAACTGAATCCTTCTTCATCACCGCTGTACTTGAAATATTTGAAAGACGCATCAATGAACCACAAAGATGCATCGACTGTGTTAAAATAAGCAGTATCACCGCGATCATCAAAACGATTCGGAATAACACCCTTCTCGCATGAATTCGCAAAATAAGTAAGAACTGACTTTGCTTCCTCAAACCTGCCTGTTTCAAGCAGCAATCCGGGTAAAGAAATAAAAGCATCCCTGCCCCAGTCGGCAAACCAGGGATAACCAGCAAGAATAGTAGTCCTGCAATTCTTTTTCGACGGACAATAAATAACCATCTGGTCTGCAGCCAACGCCAAACGAACCATATCCCTGTTCTTTGCTTTCGCTTTGGCAATCAGAGATTTTTGTCTTTTAGTAATATCACTGCGAACGCTGTCGATATCGAAGTTAAGATTAATTTTTTCTTCTGAAATTTCACCGCTGTTCGCCAAAGTCGCCCAGAAAACAACTCTGCGGGGCGAATCTATCGATACACGGTAAAACCCTTCAGAAGCCAGATCTTCTTTATAATCCTGCCCACGCCATTTGTCGCGACGATAAACAAAATTAAACCACCACTGCGGATCATGTTCGAATTTCGCATCAGGACAGTTTAAAAACAGCTCACAACTATCACGAACATCATGACGAATTAAAAGCCCATGCTTAAAGTCAACTGCTTTCAGCGGGGCATAAGACTTTTGAAGTGAATGAAAATCTCTTAAGCCGACAAAAGGTCTGAAAACAAAATCAAAAGGCTCAAAAACTTTTTTAAAATCGTATACTATGCCAACAGTATTTGTTTCGTTGAGAATATAAACAGACTTTGTCAAATTTGCTTTTGGTGTCTCATAATCAAAATGAACACCTGCGTTTTTCCTGAAAGTCTTGAGATATTTGAAACTTTCTGGTGAAAATCTGTCACTGAATTCAAATGTCGAAAGATTTAAAACCTCAGAACCAGAAATCATCATCTCAAGACAGCATGCCAGCGACATCACCCTGTCAACAGGCGGATTCAGTGAACCTATAAGCAAACCATGGTACCTTCTTGTATTACTGCCGACAACAGACGAAGAGGCATAACCACCAGCATTATTTGTAATCAGCCATTCTTTCGACAGTATTTCGTCTATAGAAAGCGGCTCGAGAGAAAGTGATATCTCAGAAAGACTGCTATTTTTTTGTAATGTTAACACTTTTAACATCTCCGACAAGATATGCCGCTAAAACTCATATGAATAAACACCCCAATATGATTTTCCAGCGTAAACTAACTCTTTATGACTGTCCGCACAACTGCACATCAGCATTTTTCTTTTTACACCTGGTCTGTAAATTGTTGAGAACATTCATAAAATTGATATATGAATCGTAAGGAGAGTCATAAGGATTAAAATATTTGTGCACATCACCATCGGAAAAATACTTGGTGCACATATAATAAAAATGGTCGGAAGTCTGTAATTTACGCCAGTCATCGATCATTTCTTCGTCGCCGATCTCCTTTATATTCGGCTCCATCCTGTAAAGTTCATGTATCGCACTTGACTGCATCGGATTGCCAAGCCAGGCTGAAAGGTCTCTTTCCATATCCGCCCAGCTGATCAAATGGGGAACATCAACTGTGTCTGAAACTTCATAACTTTCGATAACTTCACTCGGAGTTTTAAAATTATTATCCGGATGTCTGAGAATATAATCCGGCAAATGTCTCATAAATTCAAAAATACCGGTATCCTGCCACTGATGTTCGCCAAACGTTTCATAATCCATAAACAGATTTACAACGTTGCCGTTACCGTTTATTTTGTTCACCCAATCCGTGTATTTCTCCGCCGTCAAGGGCCACTCTGACCAGTCACGATTGGAAAATCTAAAAGCTATGTCATCGCTTAATTTATAATTCTTAAGTAATAATTTAAGTTTACTGCAACCTTGGGGACGATAAACAAAATTAGGGTTCCTGTAGCCGAGAATATGGTCGGCACCTTCACTTATTATTGCATTAAATTTACCCGTGGACTCGATGAAATGAGCCAGGTCATTATTATAGATAAGTTCTGTATTTCTAAAAACCTTAGGTTTCTGACCAAAAAGAGATTCCACGATCTCGCTGTGCTTTTTGACCTGATCTACGAATTCCTGCCTTGAATAAAGAAAACTCAGGCTATGATAATATGTTTCTCCCAGAAACTCAACACAACCCGTCTGTGCCAGCGCATGAAACGTACTCATTACCTCTGGGGCAAATCTTTGCAGTTGTTCAAGAAGCGTACCTGTTATACTGTAGGCAACTTTAAACTTACCATCAAACCGGCGAATTGTATCAAGTATCATCCTGTTGGCGGGAAGATAGCATTTATTCGCAACTTTTTTACAAATAGCTGAATTTTTGTGGTCGTCGAAATAATTGCTGTTTTTCTCAAACACACTGTAGTGTCTAAGCCTTTCAGGCTGATGGACTTGAAAATAAAAACATATAGAAGCCATAATAGTCGTTCTCTACAAATCAATTCTCTCTAAACAGTTGCATAGACCAGCTGGTTGTATATTTCCTGACATTTAACCGCAGAATCTTTCCAACGGAGTCTGCGAACCTCGAAATTACCATAATTACGTAAAGTCATTTGCAAAGGAGGATATCTTAAAACAGCTACGATCTTATTGGCTATTTCTTCTACATCCCAGAAATCCACCTTCAACGCATGCGTCAGAACTTCTGAAACACCACTTTGCTTGCTTATAATAACAGGAACGTCATAACCAAGAGCTTCCAATGGAGCTATCCCAAAAGGCTCCGAAACTGAAGGCATAACATACAGATCTGCCATCTTATATATCTTTTCAACATCATCACCACGCAAAAACCCGGTGAAAAGTACTTTCTGACCGATACCGAGTTCGGCTGCCAATTCAACGGCACGATGCATCATATCACCGGAACCGACCATCACAAATTTAACATTATTCATTACTTCAAGGACTTTTTTGGCTGCATGCAGGAAATACTCCGGGCCCTTCTGCATCGTAATACGACCAAGGAAAAGAACTACCTTTTCATCCTTTTCGATACCACTGCCAGCCAACGCCCAGCCATTTCCGTTTTCACGGTCAACACCATTGTGCACAACCTGAACCTTCTCACCTGGAACAGAATATCTTGAGATAACAATGTTTTTTGTTAGTTGACTAACTGTTATAACCTTGTCCGCAAAGTGCATACCCCTGCGCTCAATATCATAAATAGTCTGGTTAACATGTTCACCGCTGCGGTCAAATTCGGTCGAATGCACATGAACAACAAGAGGTTTGCCTGTCAAAGCAGAAACTCTGATACCGGCAATATAAGTCATCCAGTCATGAGCATGAACAACATCAAAATCTTCAGTCAAAGCTAAATCGGCAACTATCGCGGCATATCGATGTACTTCGGTATACATATCACCGCCGTAATCCTTGCCGTCCATTTCACCACCTCTGATAGTGGTTTCAAAGCCGTAAGTTTCATGCTTTTGCCTTAGTATCTCTTCAATTCTTTTGCTATAAACCTCAGGTGTATCGTAAGGCTTAAGCTGCGAACAAATACTCTTAAAGGTGACATTTTTAAACTCATCGAACTTGAATGAAGATGTTGCCCGTCTGTCGATCCTTGTTTGTGGCCCTAGCAATTTTACATGTGAAGTGTACTTCTCGTCTACCATTTTGGGTAAAACAAACGTGACGTTTATACCCAGCTTATCCATAGCACGAGTAAGACCGTAGCAGGCCGTACCAAGACCTCCACTAATGAAAGGCGGGAATTCCCACCCAAGCATCAGTACTCTCATACGAGGAGCCCTTTCTCTTCAAGGGCACTAAAAAATTTAAAATAAGAAGTACTCAAATCCCTTTTAGTCCTTCAAAGTAAAATACTTAACAAAAAACGGGGGAAAGAATTAAAGCCGAAATCCTTTAAGCCAACCCCATTTTATAGCCAAAACCTCATCATAAATAAGCAAAAAGGTTTTTTATTGCCTCTGGAATACAAACCTTTCATTTATTAAGTCGGTTTTTTCCAAAAAAAAATTCAAGCTTTTTTAAAAAAAATGGAATTTTAACCTCATAAAGCTGGATTTTATTGGTATTTTGCCAAATAATACAACACAAACACAAGTAAATCCACTCATGATCACCCCTGTCAGCGTTATCCGAACTGTAAAACCGTTCGTAAAAACAAAAAAACAGACCGCCTCACAAATAATAGGCGGTCTGTCAAATTCACAAATCCGCAAACATTATGCTATTAACCTTAAAAAGTTACAGCATTTTACCTACAGATCCTGAGCCTTAACTGTGCTGCGACGGTTAGCTTTTGTACGAACAGCTGCCTTGTCAAGCAGATCATAAACAACATCACTAAGAGCTTCGAGAGCCTCTGAAGATGTCATCATCTTTTTGGCCTTGATATAAGCCTTAACTTTGCTTGCAACAATCAGCGACTCTTTTTTCTTCTTTGCCATTACAAAATCCTCCATGCCATATAGAAGTAATACATATAATGCCTTGTTCGTATCCGTAGAACAAGTGCTACAAGCCCCTAATTACATGCTAAAAAACCTTTTTGCAACAAAAAAATCCGATAAAATGCTATTTTTTTGCATGCATAAGCCATATGGCTCAAAATTATTTTTTGAAAAACACCCCATAATTACCCTCACAAAAAATATTCAATTAATTTTGTAACAATTAGATTATTGTCCACTTTTATTTTGTCGAAGGTAGCTTTGTTGTTGTGTGAATTGTATCGCACGAATTCTTTATTTACGGAGGCCGTTGGCTATGAAAAAAAAGCCTTACAAAAGTAAAACTAAGCCTAAAACAGGCGATTTTGTGATTGTGACTTTTGCCGAAGATATGGAACAGGCAAGGGAATACGAAGCTTTGCTCAAAAGTGACGATATCCCTGTAAGAATACAAGACAACACTGATGATGACGCTGAGGGTCCAAAAACTCTGGCATTGATGGTCCCTGAAGAATATCTTGACGAAGCGCATGTAGTAATAGAATCACAAAATGCCTACGACGATTTTTATGACTTCACCACAGATGACGATGACGAAGGTCTGGGCAGTGAGTATTTCGATGAAAACTTTTAGAGGAATAAGTGGTTAATTGTATTCCTTTGTAATTTAACTTGGAGCATGAAACAATGAGTGAGTCAGAAGAAGAAAAACTGTATGATGAGGATCGAAGAACAAGCGTAGTTGACAGACGCCTCGGTCTCAATCGCAGACGAGGCCCTGGAAAACGCAGAAGCGACGAACGAAAGTCCGCCGAGGAAGGGAACATGTCTGATGAGCAGTTTAATTTTTTGATGGCTATCGAACAATACAAAAAACAAAACGCCAGACCTTTCCCGACATGGACCGAAGTTTTAGAAGTTATCAAAGCTTTAGGATACAGAAAAGTTGCTGAACCACAAAGCTTCCAGGACCTGCAAAAACAGCAAACGCTTCAAAAAGTGTAGTTCAAAACACCGATTCGTAAGATAAATTAAAAATTTTTCATAAATATATATGCACACTTTTCTAACCAACTGTGTGCATATTTTTATGTTCCAACCGCGTTTTTTAAACCCAAACACCCCATTTCCACCCAAAATGTTATTTCGAAGCCGCGTTTTTCTGTTGACTTTCTGGGGGCATAGAGATAAACTAATGGGTTCTTTTTTTACTGAAAACCGTGTTTTATTAAGAGAATTTTAATGTACAGAGACTATATACGAAACGTAGCGATAATTGCACATGTTGACCATGGCAAAACAACCTTGGTTGACCAGCTGTTATACCAGTCAGGAATGTTTAGAAATGAGGACCTCGACAAACTTGCCGGGGATCAGCATAATCTTATTATGGATTCTAATCCACTCGAAAGAGAACGAGGCATTACAATCCTTAGCAAAAACGTGGCAATCACATATACCGACCATTTGGACAACGAATACAAAATCAACTTGATTGACACCCCTGGTCACGCCGACTTCGGTGGAGAAGTAGAACGTGTTTTAAAAATGGCTGACGGCGTACTCCTGGTAGTTGACGCCTTCGAAGGACCAATGCCGCAGACTCGTTTCGTGCTCGATAAAGCATTGAAAAACGGTCTTAAACCAATTCTCGTTATTAACAAAGTGGACAGAATCGAAGGCAACTGTAGCAATATTGTTGACGATGTTTTTGACCTCTTGGTTCAGCTTGGAGCAAATGATGACGCTCTTGATTTCCCCGTTGTTTATGCTTCCGCAAAAAATGGTTGGGCAACAAACAACCTGGCACACAAAAATGACAATATGCAGCCTATATTCGATGCTATAATCAAACATATACCATCACCAAAAGTAGATATAGATGCGCCTTTGCAAATGCTTGTTACAACTCTTGAGTATTCAGATTATGTAGGCAAAATTGCAATCGGTAAGATTTTCGCAGGTGAAATAAGAGAATCTCAGAAAGTTACGGTAATGGGCCGTAATGGCAAACAAACTCAACAGAAACTTGTCCAGCTATACCAGTTTGATGGTCTCGGAAAGAGAATTTCTGCCATGATGAAAGCTGGTGACATTTGTGCCGTTGCTGGTTTGGATCCTGTAGATATCGGTGACACTATTGCTTGCACTGAAGCACCCGTCGCTTTGCCGATAGTTGCGATTGATGAACCAACTATGACGATGACTTTCAGAATAAACGATGGTCCTTTTGCCGGACAGGATGGTAAAATGGTGGCTAGCCTCCAGATAAAGCAAAGGTTGGAAAGAGAACTTCAAACAAATGTTGCACTCAAAGTCGAAACCAGTGGGACCGGGGATGAATACAAAGTTTCAGGCAGAGGACTCATGCATCTTGGTATCTTGCTCGAAAATATGAGACGCGAAGGTTACGAAATTTGTGTCGGAAAACCTGAGGTTATTATTAAAGAAATTAACGGGAAAAAACAGGAACCTATCGAACTTTTGGTTATTGAATGCCCTGTCGATTGCCAGAGCGCTGTTATGAGTCTGCTCGGCACACGCAGAAGTGAAATAACTAAAATGGATACTAAAACAGGGGCCGATAGTTTTATCCATATGGAATTTATAATACCATCAAGGGGACTTTTCGGTCTAAATGCCCGTTTGCTGACTGCAACTCAGGGCAGAGCTGTTATGTACCACAGCTTCCAAAGGTATGAACCAATGAGAGGCTCAATACCACAAAGGCAGGCAGGAGTTATGATTGCCACAACTACTGGTAGTGTTACCGCTTATTCACTCGATAACCTTTACGATAGAGGATTTTTCTTCGTTAAACCTGGTGAAAATGTTTATGCCGGTCAGGTTGTAGGTGAGCACTGCAAAGATAACGATATTCCAGTCAATGTCGTCAGACCGAAACAGCTCACAAACATGAGAACATCAAGCCATGATGAAGCCGCAAGGATCAGACCTCCAAGAACATTAAGCCTTGAAGTTGCATTAGAGTACATACAGGATGATGAACTCGTTGAGATTTGCCCTAAATCTATCAGAATACGTAAAAAACTTTTGGGGGAAACCGACAGAAAACGTGCTGAAAGAAAAGTTGCAGATAAAAATAAGAGCGCAAACTTAGCTTGACAAAAATAGATCGGCAGGATAGCTTCTGGTTGTTTTGGTGTTCCTGATGTCGATTATATATGGAGAAAATTTATTCATGCAAGCTGCGATCTTAGTTGGCCCGCAAGAGGTACTGGTAATCGTCATAATAACAGCGGTTATCGTATTTGTGGTTTCACGCCGACGAAATATAAAAAAATAAGAACTCAGTTTGCTCCTGAAAAAGATATATCGCAGTAATTACTTAAAAGGAACATCGAAATCCTGTTAAAAAAGTTCTGCGGGGGTTTTATAGGACCAAAACACATAAATTCTAAACTAAAATAGCATTTTAGTCGATGAATCATATACAGGTTTGTGGTAGGCCTTCTTGAAGGTTTGGGTATATTATAGTATAATAGAATAGTAGCGTGAGATGTTTTAGTATGGTCGATTTGATGGCAACCGATACAATTACTATATCAGATGAACAGTTTAAAGAAGTGATCGAAAAAAGATCCGTTTCGTTGCTTCAGATAGCAAATTATATCATTCACCATGAATCTTTTAACGAATTTTTAACAAGACCGCTTCTCGGCGAACTGATGAGCAAGTCTTTGCAGATGGAGGAACTCCTCGACACTTATGGTGCAGGAAACAACAAAAAGTGGA
>CAZBKA010000042.1:0-22428 GCA_964492365.1 uncultured Pirellulales bacterium
TTTTTGTAACATCCAGATGCTGGGTGTCTGTCAGGGTGAAATCTTCTGCCTGAGTTGATAATGCGATTGCTAATAGTGCTACTAAACAAATTGTGATTCTTAGTTTCCTCATTTTCTCTTTTCTCCTATAAAAAATAATTATGAAGCGCAGACTGCGTGCGTTGATTATGTTTTGTTGTCATGCTCTCGCCTCTTATCATCTTTTGCCTTCTTCCTTGGAAAAGTCTTATAATAATGGTGGATTATACCGCAGAAAGAGCGAAAAAGCAAGTTAAAAAAGATAAAATACAGATTAAAATTGTTTTCTGCTGAAAAGTAGTGAAAAAAGTGAGGCGAAAAGTTGAAGATGCATTACGAACAGATTTATCCACTGTGGTCGGAATGGGAAAAAACACGCTTTCAGAGATGACGGGGTGGGCTGGTAATTCGGCTTTGCTCTTAGCTAAATGGTTTTTTTCATTATAAAGGGGAATAGATTCCTGCTTTCGCAGGAATGACAAAAGGGTTGGGAGCTATAAAAAAACCGGCACAACATGGATGAGGCAGTGGGAAATTAAGTAAGACTTGATTTTTTTGGGGGGTGGTTGTAAAATAGTACCCTGTTTTTTAAAAAGGGAACTTAGATGAAATTTACAAAGATGCACGGCCTGGGCAATGATTATGTTTATATCAATTGCTTCGAGGAAAATGTTGAAGATCCGGCAAGTTTGGCGCAGGTGATGAGCGACAGGCATTTTGGTATTGGCGGCGATGGTATTATTCTGGTATGCCAATCACGTCTTGCTGATGTACGAATGCGGATATTTAACGCTGACGGTTCGGAAGCGGAAATGTGCGGCAACGGGTTAAGATGCGTCTCAAAATATACATATGAACACAAGCTTTGTGACGCAGGCGGCTCACTGGCAATTCCCGGGCAACAGCCTTGCGATCATTCACTTAATGTTGAAACCGGCAACGGAATATTAAGAGTTGGGCTGGTAACAGATAAAAACGATATGGTCGAGCGTGTGTGCGTAAATATGGGGCAACCAATAATTCAACCCTCGGAAATACCGGTTCGTATCGATGCTGAGCAGATTGTTGATGAGCTTATAGAAATTAACGGGCAAAAGCTGGAGATGACGTGTGTTTCGATGGGAAATCCGCATGCAGTATTTTTCTGCGATGATGTCAATGCAATCGAACTGGAAAAAATCGGCCCTGTTATTGAAAATCATAAGCTGTTCCCTAAGAGAATCAATGTGCACTTTGTCCATGTTGAGAACCCGAATGAATTTACGATGCGGACATGGGAAAGAGGCAGCGGAATAACTTTAGCCTGCGGGACGGGTGCTTGTGCATGTGCGGTCGCAGCGGTTCTGACGGGCAGAGCTGACAGAGTGACAACAGCCCATTTGCCTGGCGGAGATCTGGAACTTAACTGGTGCCAGCAGGATAATTGTGTGTACATGACGGGGCCAGCGACTGAGGTATTTACGGGTATATGGCCTGACTAATAACCGATGTCCCTTGTAATTGTTCGGACAAGCCTATATGTTGTAAATACTCAACATATATGTCTTCACATCTGTGTTTTTAGTGTAAAAATGTGGTTTTAATAAAATAAAGTGTTATTACACTGCTGAAAAAGCACTAAATTATGTTGATATTTTTCAACGTTGGATGTTGACTTTTCGAGAATAAACATTAGTATTGGGGTATGTTTAAAATATTAAACTCATGTTTCCAACGGGTATTTGGTTCGCGATATGACATGGTTTTGAGCATTTTTGCTCACTGCTCAATCTGAAAATAAAGTCAGCAACCAAAAAAAACTATCGGACAGGCAACAAATGACAAAGAAAAATATACTTGTTATTGATGATGACAAAATCATACTTGATTCGCTTTGCAGATTTTTAAATGAAGATGGTTTTGAAACCCAAGGATGTCAAACCATCGAAAAGGCATTTAGTCAATTAAAGAAACAGTCCTACAGCCTGGTGATTACGGAGGTCAACCTTCCAGACGGAAACGGTTTTGATTTGCTGGAAAAAATCAAAAAAGAATACCGCCAAACTGTTGTTATCATAGTAACCGGCAATGGTTCAATTGAAAATGCAGTCAAAGCAATCAAACAAGGCGCATATGATTATCTTACTAAACCTATAGTCGATGATGAATTGCGAATGGCTGTCGAACGTGCAATCAAACAGCAAAGGTTGATAAGTGAAAATGAAAACCTTCGACTTCAACTGGAAAAGAAATTCAGCCTTGAGAATATAATCAGCCATGATTACAAAATGGCAAGGATATTCGATTTAGTAGAGGCTGTGGCCGATAGTAAAACGACGATACTTATGGCAGGGCCTTCGGGAACTGGTAAAAGTATGCTGGCTCGAGCAATCCATTACCGTTCAGGCCGGCGCAATAAACCGTTTGTAGAAGTCAGTTGCGGAGCGTTGCCAGAGACGCTGCTGGAAAGCGAGTTGTTCGGTCATACTAAAGGCTCATTCACGGGTGCGGTTAACGATAAGCAAGGTAAATTTCTGGCGGCTAATAATGGAACGATTTTTCTCGATGAAATCGCCAATGCCTCCCCTGCTTTGCAGGTTAAGCTTTTACGTGTGATGCAGGAAAAGCAATTCGAAGCAGTGGGCAGTAACGAAACCATAACGGTTGATACACGAATGATACTTGCTTCAAACCGTGATCTTAGCGAAGAGGTCAAGGCTGGTCGATTCCGCGAAGACCTGTTTTACAGGATCAATGTCGTGACAATTAATATGCCATCGCTGAAAGACAGAACCGGTGACGTTCAGTTGCTTGCTAAAAATTTTCTGAAGATATATTGCGATCAGCATAAGAAGCATAAACTCGGTATCACGAATGAAGCCCTTGAGGTTATGGAACGTTATAATTGGCCCGGGAATGTCAGACAGCTTGAAAATGTTATTGAGCGTGCAGTTCTTTTGAGTAAGGAACAATATATAACAGTTGACGATTTGCCAGTATCTGTTATCGAACCCCAAAGTATCAGTAACGCATATAAGCTGACGAGTTTAAAAGAAGCATTGGCTGGCCCCGAAAAACAGATAATCAGAATGGCGTTGGAAACGAATCAGTGGAACAGGCAAGTAACTGCAGATGTTTTGCAAATCAACAGAACAACTTTGTATAAGAAGATGAAGAGTTACAGCCTAGACAAAGAAGCAGAAAAACTGGGGCTTTCGTAATCATACACAAAAGGTGCAGACCTGCTATTATTCCTGTACCTGCGGATATTCATTTTTGTCAACGCCAACTTTTGGGCTGGCCATTGAAACCGGAATATCCACATTGAGGTTTTGCGAACTTCGAATCAGTTTAGCAAGAGCGTTGGCCTTTATTGTAACCGGTTCGACAGCTAACTCAGGGACGGTGTAGGTATCTAAGCAATTATCAAGAAATTCGGGATCTTTTTGCGGCAGAACAAAAGGCTTCGTCGTGCGACCCTGCTGGTCGATACTGCAGATGTACGGCCGAGTGAAAGGTCCTTTGCCCCTTTTGCTGCTGAAAACTATCCATCGGCTGTTAGAAGAAAAACTGTGGTATGCGTCACTTTGATCGCTGTTTATATCCAACTTTCGAGACTGGTATTTTCCGTCAACTTCTGGTGCGGTTAGATCGACGAGATAAAGATCACTGTCTTGGCGAAATGCGGGGAAACAACCATAGCTGCACTGACAATATAAAAGCCAGCGACCATCCGGGCTGATACACGGCAGAAGATTCGAACTTGAATTATCTTTTGCGGAGATGATTGTTTCAACCTGGCCCCATTGATCGTTCTGAATGTCATAGCTTATTCTTACCAGGTCATATTTAATATTCTGAAAACCAGCAGGCGGAATTTCACTTCCTTTTTTCCACGTCAGCGGAGCCTTGCAGAAATAAAGATATTTACCATCGGGTGACCAGCAAGGGTAAGTCTCAAGCACATTTTTTGTGGAGAGGGCTTCGGTTGTTTTTATCTTATTAGAATCGATAAGATAATATGCCATCATCGAGTCCATGTCTATCGCATCGCGGACCTCTTTGTTTGCAGAGTGAAAAAACTGACGAACATCATTAGCAGAGAACGCGAGAATTTTTCCACTGGGATGCCAGGCGGTATAAGTAATTTTTGCTGTAATTTTTTTTGCAATACCATCTTTTATTAACAGCATGCTGCTGCCAAAGTTCATGCTTCGAATAGCAAGAGTCATAGGATTTGTTTTGCCGGAGCAAAACGTGTGGCAATTAACACATCCACTATCATCAAAAGAATAACCATCTAATACGCAGGTTTCTTTGTTGTTTTCAAGGTCGTACTGGTAAACACCAACATTGCCGTTATAAAGATAATGAGTCGGGTGATGTCTGCGGTAGAAAAGATAACGGTCGATATTATCAGCGGATATTTTGTTGGTGATCGTCGGGTACCTGGTCAATGAGGCGTTTTCATCAACGGTAATATCAATGTACAAATCATTACCAATATTTTTGCTAATGAGCTGGTGCCATTTTTTTTGCGGAATCTTTATCTTATTACTTTTGCTGTAAAGCTCTATCGGCTCACCGAGTTTTGAGTGGATTTTTACCTTATAAGCATTGGCTTCTTTTTCGATAGTAAAATTCAAAGGCGCAATATTTGCAGGGATGGTAACATTGGTATAATCGGGGCGAATCTGAACGGGAGTTTCGGAGATTGTTTCCTGACCTTCGATTGAGATTACGGAAGGCCAACAAAAAATGCTTAATACAACGGCTGTAATTATCAGACATATGCCAATTCTAATTTTGCCCAACTTTATCATTGTTTCATCCCTGATCTGTTGAAAAGAAAATAAAACAGGTAGTCATTACCATAGTGTCCCCTGAGCTGATCAAACATTGCTGTCTCATTTGCCTGATATGCTGAACATATCTGAGAGAAGTTTGCGTATCTCTGCTGAGCTTGTGAGCTTATTTTAAGCGGTTCGTTTAAAACCAGTTTTTTGCCCGTGCGGACCTGGTAGAGCAAGGCTGCGTCTTCAAGACATTGGGGCAGAGTAGTGTAGTTATAAAATTTCAGATAGTTAAGGCTTAGTGCAATCTTATCCAATTGCCTGGTCAGCAAGAACCAGCTCATCTGGTATTCGTACGCCATTCGATTATTGATGTCACTTTGCAGAAGATTAATCAACGCTGTTTCAGGGTCACTAAAATCCAGACTGTAATCTTTCGTTATCATTTTTTTACGCCAGTTCTGAATTTCCGGATCTGTCAGCAAGTCCGGATCAGTTTTGAGCAACGCCAGATATTTATCAGCAAAATCATTAAAGAAAAAAGTTCTTTTCAGACTGTTAAGATATATTACTGTAGCGTCCGAATTTTCCTTTACCATGTTTATCCATGCCAGGCGTTTGAGTATCATTGGTCTTTCACCAAAAGCATCGAGACAGCTTGTCCATTTGTGCTCTGCCATGTTGATATATCCAAGATCGAAATAGATATCGGCCTGTTTCCAGAACAGCTTTTTTTGGTCTTGCGTTTGCATAAACAAAATCGTCGGGAACTGGTAGAACTCGAACATTTTATCAAAGAGCTTGTCCTGGTGGTACAAAGCCCTAGTGGCAGCAGAACATAAGAACATGCTGTTGAGATCATTGCGGGCAACGGTAACCACTTTATCCCAATCCTGATAGTAGCTGTAATAGTCACACTGAAACAGCCTCTTATTTTTTCTGTCAAAAGATATGCCCACCGCTGCTGCGATAATCAGCAATGTGATTAAGCAGCCTGACCATGAACGGAAACCTGTTGTAAATATGGTTTTTAATTTTGCAGGCATGACAGCTGGTTTTTGCGTAATTATTCCTAGTGATGCTACAGCAACAGGAGCAAGCAAATAGATCGAATACATCAGCAAGGCAGTCGACTTTGCGTCTTCATGGATAATAATTTTCCAACTAAAAGGCAAAAGCGACGTGCAGGCATCTATCATTGTCTGACCGGCGAGGTAAAAACCGACGGTATACGGAATTAAGATCGACAAAATGAACTGACCAACAAAGAGAGCCTTATTATTTCTGAAAAACAGATCATAAAGAATCGCTGAGGCAACGAAGAGCAGGAACGCCCCGCCGGCGATGGAGTATGAAGCTATCGACAATGCTGTGAAAACAAAGAACTGCCCTGCTTTGGTTTTCGTTTTGATCTTCAAATATAGACATAAAAAAACCAGTGATATTAAGAGAGCAACGGTAGTAACAAAATTGAACGAATATCTGCCATAGACGACGGCAAATAAAATAACAGGCAAAAACCAGAACCAACCATCAGCTTTGGCACCGCAGGATTTCAGGATATACCGGAGGCAAAAGCATATTGCCATCCCGACGGCGGTCAGTACCAGTGCGCCCAACCAGGAAAAAAATAATCCTTGTGACAAAAATGCAGCCAGATACTCTGCGGCCCCGCCGGGTCTGGATAAAAACGGGAAAAAGAAGTCGAGTCCTTTGAAAAATACAGGGTAATTTGTGATTTTGCCTCCGCTGTGGAATATTAATTTAGGGTCGACAATAAACCACAGGTATAAAAAATAAAGGGCAAAGAAAACAACAGCTACTGCTGAATGTATCGCATCAGGTATTATATTTTTGTTTTTTTTATCTGTCACAGGTTCCTTCCAGACAAAATCCTTTTTAATACACAGACAAAATCAATAGCTTTTTATACTAAATTTCGACGGAAATAGCGATAATAAATGAATTCTGTTAAGTTTTTTTAAAAAAAATACATGAAAATCGTTTTTCTCCTGCTGTTTAACCTAAAAACATCTGCAAAAAGCAAAGTCATAAAGAGTCGGAGTTGTTAAGTAACGGTGTTTTAAAGCCGATAGTTTTGATACGGCAATTAGGGGACGAATAATGATAATAAATGAACAGGTACCATTACACAGATTAATAATGTCACTTTCTCAGGCTCTTGATTATGTTCATCCAGATGTTGTAGATCATCAGCAACGGACAGCATATATTGCAGCCTCTATTGCCAGGCAGCTCGGCATTGACAAATATGAGATGCTTGATTTGTTTTTTGCTGCGGCTTTGCATGATATCGGTTTGATAGGCTCTGAAAACAGAATCAAAGGAATACGCGAGGGTAACTTCGGCGATCCCATGCTACATTGTGAAACAGGCTATCGCTTACTTAAAGATTTTTTCCTATTTACGCGAGCATCGGAATTTGTACGTTTTCACCATTTGCCATGGAAAAACGGCAAAGGCGCAGAATGCAAAGGGCTTGATGTTCCGTTCATAAGCCATATATTGGTTTTATCAGACAGCATTGAAAGAATGATTAAGAGGGATATATATATTCTTGATCAGAGTGAAAGTATAGTAGAACAAATCGATCTTCTCAGAGGAGAAAAATTTCATCCTGACTGCGTCGATGCATTCCATGAGATATGCGAAGTAGAATCTTTCTGGCTTGATTGCGCATCAAACCGGATATACAGTGTAATCCTGAAACAAATAGATTGGCCGACATTGTCATTAGATGAAAAATCGATTGAACCGATATCGAGGATTTTTGCCAATATAATAGATACTACAAGCCAATGGACAGCAACTCATTCGGCAGGTGTTGCCAGTGCTGCGGTCGAATTGGCAGAGCGGCTTCATTTTTCCGAAAGAGAAAAATTTCTGATGCGTTCAGCTGGTTATTTTCATGATATCGGGAAATTGACAGTTCCAACATATATACTTGATAAACCTGATAAGCTTACGGAAAAAGAACTTCACATTCTAAAAAGCCACACATATTATACGTTCAGTTTTTTGGATACTATAGGCGGTTTGCCCCAGATTACGGAATGGGCGGCGTTTCACCATGAACGACTTGACGGTAATGGTTATCCCTTTCATCATAAGGCCAAAGACCTGACTCTTGGTTCACGAATCATGGCAGTAGCGGATGTTTTTGCAGCGTTAACAGAAGATCGCCCCTACCATAAGGAAATGAACCGTGAAAAGACACTGGAAATCATCAATAAATTAGCCGGCAGCAGCGGCCTTGATTATGATGTCGTAAAGGTGCTGGAAAGCGATTATAATACTATTTATGACATTGTAAAACAGAACCGACAAGAATATTCTGTCCGCCAAGAAATACTATTAAAACACCTCCTTCCAGAACATCCTGGTGTAAATCTTTGATTTTTATTTTTGGAATAAACGACACGGGACAGTATAGGCCGAAGGAAAACCCATACTGTCCCGTTATACTTCTAACTTTAGAGAGGAGGAGAAGTGTATTATAATGACATTCTTATATTTTCAAAAACAGCCAAACCTGAAAGATTAAATCATTCTGTCGCCTTTATTGTTGTGGTAAAGAGCCGTTAAAACATGAGTGGTGACGACAATGTATAATTGTCAACGGCTCTTTCCACAATCTGCGATACTAATATAATATTTTCCCAACCTTGCATATAAAATACCAACTTCAATTGTTGTCTAAAATTGCCGTTATTTATTTTATAGACACTACAGCTACCGTATCAAAGTAGCCCCCTGATTGGTTCTCCCAGATAATAATATCCGTTCGAACCTAGCCACAAAAATCATCCTAACTATTACCCAACCTCGGCAAGACATAAATTATTGCGATACGCAAAATAAGGAACAAACTCGCAAGCTTACTGTTTTTATTAAATTGTCAAACAACGTCTTTCTGTATTAAAGTCTCACGAAACTTCATAATGTGACGTCTTTTTTTAAAAAAAATTAAAAATAATAAAAAAACTTAAATCAGCTCCCCAAAACACTTCAAATCCCCGTTGTCTGTCATGATGCAGTCAAATGGCCGCAAACCCAGTTATTGAACTATTAAAAGCGTATTAATTTGAGATATTTATTGACAAAGTCCTATAAATGACGTATTCTTTCGCCATCAACGCGATATTATATATACTGTAGTTTACCTTTAAGGAGAAGGGACGATGAGAACGAGTTTAATCATAAAAATTTCTGCGTGTTTTGTTTTATTAATTGGAACGAACCTTTATTCGCAGGATATTTCGGAGCTTGGTGCCGAACAGCTCCAGGTTTATCAGCAAAAAGCAGAAGAAGGCAGCGGTTCTGCTATGTACAATCTTGGCGTTGTTTACCAAAAAGGCCTTACCGGCGATGTTAACTCCCAGCAGTCAATGAATTGGTATGAAAAGGCAGCGGAAGCCGGCAATGTTAATGCCATGATGAGCATGGCTTGGATCTACGTAAAAGGCGATATTGTCGAGAAAAACCGTAATACAGCATTTGAATATTTCGTTCATGCAGCAAATGCGGGGCACCCAGGTGCAATGTATAATGTCGGCTTTGCATACGAAAATGGTTATGGCACATCTGTTGACTACGTCAAGGCGGCAGAATGGTATGGTCAGGCAGCAGAGAAAGGCCATAGCGGCGGAATGTTCGGGCTTGGAAATCTGTATTTCAAGGGCCAAGGTGTTGCCCAAAATGAAAATTTAGCTATCGGCTTGTATTTAAAAGCTGCTAATGCTGGAAATTCAGGTGCAATGTATAACCTGGGGTTGATGAACAATTATGGTTTGGCTATCAGGCAGGATGTCGAAAAAGCTATCGAATGGTACAACAAAGCGGCTGACAATTCTAACACACATGCAATGCTGGCAATGGCTTCAATGTATAAGCACGGCGAATTTGTTCCGCAGGACTATTTTGAGGCTGTAAAATGGTATAAAAGAGCAGCAGATACCGGAAGCGGCGAAGGAATGTTTCAACTGGGTCAAATGTACGAGACCGGTCAGGGGCTAACACAAGACAACTATCTTGCAAAATTCTGGTATGAAAAGGCAGCACGCTTCGGAAGTGATGAGGCAAAAGACTGGTTGAAAACCACGGGGTTATAACAAATTTTGAATCAACGATTGCATCTTATTGTCTTATAATACAATGAGTTACGCTCGTTGTTCATAATATTGCCGCTATCAAATCATAAACAGGGGTTTTTCCGATATTTTTCATGTCTGGGAATGCTTATAAAAAAACACTCATTTTGACGACAAATAAATATTTATATTTAAAAATAATTACCTTATAATAACAGGGTTGTCTTTATTTTTAAGTGTTTTTAACGGAGTCTAATTTGACTAATCAGCCGGACAGTGAAGTTATTGCCCGTTTCATGGACGGAGATGAGGACGCTTTTCGTGAACTCATTAATCATTATAAGAACGGTCTTTACGCATTTTTGAAGCGATTTTTGAACCACCACGATCAGGTTGAAGACGTCTTTCAGGAGACGTTTTTACAGCTATACAACAGCCGATCCAGCTTTGACCCAACGAAGAATTTAAGACCATGGCTTTTTACTATAGCGGCCAATAAAGCCAAGGATGCGCTAAGAAAACAACAAAGAACAGCGGCAATTTCCATCAGTTCCATCGCAACCCCAGAGGAAATGTCATTTGGAGATGCCTTAGATGTTATTGGCAGCCGGGATAAAATGCCTCTTGAGGAACTGGCACGTGATGAGACTGCGATGATGGTAAGGCAGATAATATCGGAAATGCCAGAAAATCTACGGGAAATTTTAATTTTGTCATATTTTAATCAATTTTCTTACAAACAAATGGCGGAGATGCTAAGTATACCAATAGGAACGATAAAAAGCCGACTGCATACAGCAGTGGCGGTATTCGCAAAAGAATGGAAAGCAACTGCTGGGAGCAGTAAAAAGTGATGTCGAAACTAAGTGATTTTGAAAAAGAGTTAATATTTGATTATTGTTTGGGTCTTGAATTAAGTGAGGACCGTGATAAGGTCAAGAGCCTGATCGCAAATAATATTGAGGCGTTAGAGCTTTACGATGCGATAATGAAGTCGTTGTCTCCTCTGGAGAGCTTAGAGGCACAGCAGTGTCCTGAGTATATAGTTGATCGCACGGTTGACAGGCTTTGCAAGGCTGCAAATTCGAGTCATATCAAACTTGAACAACTGCTCGGCAATGAGCAGAAGCAAGATGGCGGAAGATTCCGGTTCTGTCCTAACCTCAGTCAGATTGTAACGGCTGCGGCGGTTCTTGTCTTTGTTGCTACAGTGTTGTTCCCCGTTCTAAAATCTGCAAGACAAAACTCCTGGAAACAAAAATGCCAATATCAGCTTTCGCAGATAGCAGGCGGACTGAGTAATTACAGTACAGATTATAACAACCAGCTTCCTTCGGTTGCTACAGCAAATGGCCAACCATGGTGGAAAATTGGCTGTGACGACCAGAATAGCGGTTCGAATACCCGTAACACATGGCTTCTGGTGAAAGAAGGTTATGTTGAACCTGTGAATTTTGTTTGCCCGGGCGTAAGAGACGGCAAAGTTTTACAATTCAATGCGGCACAGGCTATGCAATATAATGATTTTCCGTCAAAAAAATATATAACATACAGCTCAAAAATCCTGACTAAAAAGGATACTATTGTAAGCCTGGGCAGGAATCCATTCTATGCAGATTCCAATCCTTTGTTTGAAAATCTTCCACAAAACAGTAATAAAACATTGCAGCTTAAACTCGATAAAAAACTTTCAACTATTAACAGTATTAATCATAACCGCAAAGGTCAGAACGTTCTGTTCACCGACGGCAGTGTTGAATATACCGGCGGCAGAAACATCGGACCTAATAAAGATGACATCTTCACGCTTCAAAATACCGATGTTTATAACGGCGATGAATTGCCGATTAGTGAAGCAGATTCTTTCCTTGCTCCTTAAAATAAATTGAGCCACCGTTTATTAAAAGCCGACCTGTAATGGTTGGCTTTTTTTATAGAGTCAGGTGAACGAAAACTACATGATATCTGTCGCAAATGTCAGGGTTAAAATTCAATTTAAGTCATAACTGAAAAAATAAACTGTTATTAAATCATTTCAATAAAAAAGCTCTTTGTTCTCCCTAGAAAAGTATTAAAATCATAGTATCGGTAATAATGAAAGGATAAGAATGAAGTCCATAACACGAAGAGAGTTCATAAAGAAAAGTGCAATCACGGGGATTACTCTTGGTGCAATCAGCACAAAATCAGCACTGGGCATTGACAGTATAAAATCAGTTGACAGTGAATTCGATATTATTATCAAAGGCGGAAATATAATCGACGGAACAGGGAAAGAAGCCTTTTGCGGCGATGTTTGTATTAAGGGAGAACGTATAGTCGAAATTGGCAAAAATATTGCGGCTTCTGCGGGCAAAAAAATAATCGATGCTTCCGGTTTGACGGTATGCCCCGGTTTTATTGATGTTCATACCCATTCAGCGGGCGGCTCAATGTCTTACGGCTATATTCATCAGGGCGTTACAACGGAGATAGGCGGCAATTGCGGCAGCACAGGTTCACCTAAAAAAACACAAGACGGCAAGCATACTATCGGACAGGATCTCGAGGCATATGAGAAACAGAAATCTCTTACTAATTTCGGGACACTCGTCGGGCATGCAGCAATTCGCAATTTTGGAATGGGGCTGGAAGACAGGGATCCGACATCTGCTGAGATTACGGTTATGCAGGGGGAAGTTGCGGAGTCACTTGAGCAAGGCGTATTTGGCCTGTCAAGCGGACTGGAATATACTCCAGGATGTTTTTCAAAAGCAAATGAAATGATAGAACTCTGTAAAATTGTAAAAAAATATGATGCAATTTACACAACTCACATGCGAAACGAGAGTGATAAGGTTCTTGATTCTATTTTAGAAACTATACAAGTTGGTAAAGCAGCTGATGTAAGGGTGGAAATATCTCATCTGAAATTATCCAGGGTTAAAGCCTGGCACCTGGCAGATAAGGTTTTAGAGACTATCGAAAAAGCACGTAAAGAAGGGCTTGATATTGCGTGCGACAAATACCCTTATGCCGCATGGAGTACATACTTAGCCATTCTTTTTCCGGACTGGGCAAAAGCTGGGGACAGTGTTTTACTTGGTCAATGCTCGAATTTAATCGGGCGGCTGAAAGATGCAAGTCTTGATGCGAAATTGAGAAGCGATGTTGAAAAAGTAATCGAGGATATGGCTGGACCAGAAAATCTGCTTATAGACGGCAAAACATTAAAAGAATTATCGCAGGAGCTGAATCAGACTCCCTATGACGTGATGAAAGACCTCATAATAAAAACAAACGGCACTACTGGCGTTATCGGTTTCAGCATGAATGAAAAAAATATAGAAAAACTTTTGGCTTTTCCGCTGACATCGGTGGCATCTGACGGTTATGGACACGGGTTCGATGGACGTGACCATCCTCGCAGCTTTGGCACATTTGCGAGAGTGCTGGGACGTTATATTCGTGAGAGGAAAATAATGTCGCTACAAGAAGGTATCAGAAAAATGACTTCCTGGCCTGCAGAGCATTTCCAAATTAAAGATCGCGGAGTTTTAGAAAAAGGCAAGTTTGCTGATGTAACAATATTTGACCAGGAAAATATTATCGATACAGCAACCTTTGAAAACCCAACTCAAAAACCAAAAGGTATCGAATATGTTATCGTCAACGGAAATGTAACCATTGAAAAGGGTCAGTTGACAGAGACAAGAGCGGGCAAAGTATTAAGAAGAGTTTAGGCAAACCAGCGAAAACTATGTGCATGTAAGATTTTTTTTGCAGATGCCGGCGTTTCTTTTTAGATTTTCGATGCCCGTGCGGTATATCGGCGTAGTTTTAAAGTCGCGGGCAAACTGCTCCGGCGGCATGTTCAATATCGCATCAAGGACAAGGTGTTTTTTTGCGATGTCAGGAGTAAAATCTTTATTTTTGCAGGCAGGTGCTTTTTGATGATATGGACAAGCTTTCGAACATCTGTCGCAACCAAAAAGACTATCGCCAAATTTTTCTGCAAAGCTGGCGGGGATATCGTTTTTGTGCTCTATTGTCAGATAGCTTATGCACTTCGAAGCAACGAAAGAACCAGCAGAGCTTAATGCGCCGGTTGGGCAGGCTTTGATACAGAGGTCGCAATTTTCGCAGGTTTGCTGCTGGATGGGTTTGTCGCAGGGCAAATCGATGTTTGTCAGCAACTCGCCTAAAAATATCTGACAGCCTAGAGTTGGATTTATGAGCATGTGGTTTTTACCAATGAAACCCAAACCAGCTCTGGCGGCTAATGCCCTTTCGGCCAACGGTGCGGAGTCAACGCAGATTTTGAATTCCAAATCATCGAAAAAAGTATTGATGTAAATGGCGAGGCTGCGAAGTCTGTGCTTTATAAAATCGTGATAGTCGGGATAAAGAGCATAATCGCAAATCTGACCAGAGGGTTTGGCTGTTGGTTCCTGAGGGAGGCAGTCACATTTATAATTTAGACCTACGATAATAATTGATTTTGCTGGGGCGAAAAGTTTTTTGGGATCGGTTCGCTGTTCAAAATTTCTGTGCATATATGACATTTCAGCGGCGTGGCCGGCAGCAAGCCAATTAGAGAAATATTTTATATGCTCAGAGGAAATTGGGGATGCATCTGTTATCGCGGCCAGGTCGAAACCTAATTCAGCGGCTTTTAATTTTATTTTTTCTGCTAAAGACATAAGTCCTATTATAACAGAACTCAGGATTATTTTCGAGAATTTAAGCTGGCTTTTATCAGGGCGGAAAAGATGGCGTTTCGATGGTCAAGGTTATTTGTCATAGCTTCGGGGTGCCATTGCAGGAACAGACCAAAATTACCATCGGTTCTTTCGAGTGCTTCCACTATGTCATCATCACTTTCGGCAACGGGTTTTAAATTTTGCCCTATGTCTTTAACTGCCTGGTGGTGAGCTGAATATACATTTGCCTGGGTTGTGTTAAGTATTTTTGCGAGATTGCTTGATGGGTCAATAGTTATCTTGTGAAGCTTTTGATAGCAGCGGTGGTCAACTGTTTGACCGATCTGTGATGGTATATCCTGAATCAGGGTTCCGCCTGAGACAACGTTTGTAAATTGCATACCAAGACAAATGCCTAGGGTTGGTTTTCCTGTATTTAACCATTTTTCGATTAATCGGCGTTCAAAGTTATATCTTTCATCAGCCATAATATTTACAGATGGATGCGGGGTCTGACCATAAGCTGATGGGGGAATATCAGCGCCTCCAATCAGAACAAGACCATCGAGTTTTTTAACATAGATTTCAATCGTATCTTCATTTTCCACGGTGGGCAGGATAATCGGAATGCCATTATTCTGTTCGACGGCTTTTATGTAATTAAAGTTTACTGAATTTGAATAATCTTTGTAGACAGAGGTTATACCAATGAGGGGTTTTTGCTCGGGAACGGTGCTGCAGCCTGCGGTAATAAAAATCAATACGAGACAAAACAGTATTGAAGCTTTTTTCATAGGACAGATTCCATTAAAAGTTTTTATGGATTATATGAAATACGGGCATTTTGTCCAGTATGGATACTGTTTAGATTTAAAAATTGTCTGACTATAGTTGTTTGCGAGGCAAAGCAGTCAATTCGATCTCAAAAAGCAGATTGTCACGGCAGACGTCGCAGATCATTGTAACCCAAGGCCAATCCGGTTTTTCTTCCATCGCGTTGAAAACATTTTCAACTTCAGCGGTTTTACAATAAGCCATCACCTGAACAACTTCATCATCTGAACAATTCATATCCCGCAGAACAGCCTGGATGTTTGTTATCGTGTCTTCGATCTGCTCTCTTGGTTTTCCAATATTTGTTGTAATACCAGCGGCATTTATTGCAGCGGTTCCAGAGACGAAAACAGTTTCACCCGCTGGTGTCGTTGCTCTCGATGCTCTTGAGAAAGCAGAACCATATTCAAAGGCACACTGCTGTTTTCCGGCAGCCTGGAGATATTCTATTTCGCGTGGTTCTATCGAAGCAGTAACATCCATAGAACATGCGGCGCCATCATCTGGACCGAGACCTATTCCAGTACTTGCGGGCATGGAGTTAGTCGAACCTTTGCCGAGCAAACCTTTTTCAATGAAAAATTTGCTTCTAACAGCATTGAAATCATTGTACCACGAAAGAATGTCACCAAGCCACATCCATGTTCGTGGAACGCAGTGGTAATTACCACCAAATTTTTCCATAGCCTGTTCGGTCAGTTCAAACATTTTTTTTGCCTGATTAGCAGGCTTTTTAAGTCTTGGGAGTGATAACCCTGAAATTGAGAGATATTTACATCTATCTGTGCTGAAAAATCGACCATAGGGCTTATCTTTAATATCAACGATTTCCAAGGGCTGATTGCTTATAATTGCATGAACCTGAACGCCTGCGAATGAACCCATCGCAGATGGCTTACAAACGAGAAAAGAGGGCAAAACACCATCATCAATGGAGCCATACTCTTTGCGACGAATATCATTTATTTTTCTTGTGGCATCACTGGCAGCAAATATTCGTTCCATGAATAAAGAAGCTTTTTTCTCTTTCAGAATACGGCTAATCTTTGAATATATCTCTTTTGCCTGGTCCTCAAGCAAAAGACTGGTATCGGGGGTAGCTGTTATATACACCTCAGTTGCAATATCTGATTCTGCACTATATATGTAAAATTTTGCCGCCATTTGTCTTTTTACACCCTAAAAAAACAACAACTTGTCCATTATTACAAAGATGCATAAACCTACATTATAACATATCGTGCGGTATATGGGCAAGCTTAAGTACGTAAATAAAGTTTTAGAGCCCTTAAATGCGGTTATTTGCCAGTTTTTAACATTTGAAAAACCGATTAAAAATGTTTGTCTTTCGGAACTATTCCCGCTCTTGCCAGGCAGAGTCAGTGCCTTTTTCCGGAGTAGCCATTGTTATCGGCATATCAACCGTTATTTTAGTTGAACTGCGAATCACCCTTGCAAGCTGCTCGTGGGTTCTTATTACCGGACCTGTCACAAACTCAGGGACGCTAAATGTCATTGCAAAGCTATCATAAAAATCTGGGCTTTTCTGGGGCAGGATGAAAGGTTTTGTTGAATTTCCCTGCTGATCGATATAAGAAAACTGCGTCACGGTGAGTCTTGGCCGGAGGGCTTTTGAACTGAAAGCGAGCCAGCGGCTGTTGGTAGAGAAGCTGTGCCAGGATTCGCTTTGATTGCTGTTGGCAGAAAGTTTCCTAGGGCTGAAATCACCTGTTTTTTGCGCATTTTCGAGGTCTATGAGGTATAAATCGCTGTCTGATCGGTAAACAGGGAAGCAACCATAATCACACATGCAAAAAACTAACCAGCGACCATCGGGGCTTATTCTCGGCTCAAGGGAGCTTTTTTGAGTTTTTTCGGATGAGACAATAATTTCAGGCGAACCCCATGAATCTTTTTCGACATCGCAGCTTATCCGGACAATATCGTATCGAACTTTATTATAATTATCTGGGGGGAACTTTTCGTCATTGTCGGCCCAAAGTTTTTTTGCTGTACAGTAATATAAATATTTGCCATCAGGAGAAAAAGCTGGGTATGTTTCCAGAATGTCTTTGCCTGTAAAAGCGGGGATTGTCTTAATTACTTTTTTATCAAGATCATAATATGCAAGCATGGAATCGAGGTCGACAACGTTGCGGACTTCGTCTTCTGCGCTATTAAAAAACTGCTTAATTTTGTTATAGGAGAAAACTATTATTTTTCCAGTTGGGTGCCAGGTCGAATAGGTAAATTTAGCTCCGAGCTTTTTTACCGAGTCGCCTTCGACGAGAATAGTAGAGCTTTGGTATTTGTCACTTCTAATTGAAAGCATCATTTTGTCCGGATTGCTGGAGCAGAAAGTGTGACAGTTGATGCAACCCCTTTGGAAATAATCATTATTAAGAATCAGAGATGTTTTGAAGCTGGTAAGATTTCTCTGA
The DNA here is from genome assembly GCA_964492365.1 of uncultured Pirellulales bacterium. Classification (GTDB taxonomy): domain Bacteria; phylum Planctomycetota; class Phycisphaerae; order Sedimentisphaerales; family Anaerobacaceae; genus JAGLTN01. Next base: position 17,859 of record CAZBKA010000042.1, read on the forward strand.
TTTATTGACATATTGTACCATTGGCCATGAACGGGAGGTATGTTTCGGTAGACAAGGTAAGAATCTATCGGCTCGGGAGCGATGGTGTTTGTTATGGTTTTAAACTTCTGCCAGGAGTTGTTTTTGGCTTTTGTGTAAACATCTATGCATAATTTTTTAGTTTTGTTGGCATCAAGTAATTCGTGCCAGCTTTTGAGCGGAATTATTACATCGGGCGATTTTGAGGTCAGAGTAATTGCGGGGGCATTATCAGAATATATTTTTACATAATATTGTTCAGCCTGATGCTGGATTGAAAAATTCATCGGGGCGATGTTCGGTGGAATTGTAATATCTGTGTAATCCGGTTTTATTGAGGGGTATGCGTCAATTGCTGTATAATCTTCGGGGGCTGGTGACAAATTATCCGCACCAATGAAACCTATTAAAGCTAAACAAACAGCTATCGAACATATTAGAATTTTGTATTTTCTATTTTTATTCATTTTCGTTTCCTGTCATAGAAGGCAATGAAAAAAAATAAATAAGGTAAGAATGATTGTATTTACTTACCAGGGTGTTATATGCCCTTTCATCGCCTTTTCGCATTAAATTAAAATTATTTACTATTTCATTATATCTTTTAAGCACTTCAGTATCTATTTGCCAACCTTTAAGCGGCAAGGTCCTTTTCATTGCAGAGGTGTAATACAAATAAGCCTGCTGATAATATTCGGGCAGTGCTTTATAATCAAAGTTATCCATAAAATGAAAACTGGTTACTACTTTTTCGATATTGCCGCTGAGCAGATTCCACGCCATCATGTATTCAAATGCCATCTTATTTTTCGGATTCTTCGCAAGCAAATCCATAAATACATCATTGAATTGAAAAAGCATATAACCATAATTTTTTTCCGTCATGACGGATCGCAAATACTGAATGCGAGAATCATTTTGCATATCCGGATCCGACTTGAGGCGTGTCAGGTAATCATTTGCCCATGAACGTTCAAAAACAGTTGCTGCAAGCTGATTAAGATAAACAGTTGCCGTTGAGTAATCTCTTTTCGCCAAAAGAATAGTGCTGAGTCTTTTGAGCAGGACAGGACGCGGACCAAAAACTTCCATAGATTCAGCTATTTCATGTTCAGCCATATTTAAAAAACCCAGATCAAGGTAAAGATCCATTTTTGGCCAATGGCAATCTATATGCTCAGGAGCAATTAAAAACATAGAATACGGGTGCTGAGGGATGCTGAACATTTCAGTGGTAAGCTTACCAGTATGATAAAAAGCATGAGTAGCAGAGTGAGTAATATAATAATTACTGTCAGGGAAATTACGAGCAATATCAATCACTTCTGACCAGTTACGATTTGTGTAATGATAATCAGCAAGAAAAAACTTGGTTATCCTTGGTTTATAAAAACAAAGCGATACAGTTGTAAATACAATTATCCATAACAGAGAAATAATAAAATATTTCAAAGTAACTTTCTGGTTGAGCAGTAAAGATAAATTTTCTCTTGCTGTGAGGTTTTTCTTTGTCTTAGCAGATTTGCCGGATGGTGTTTTTTTTATGAACAAATACGGATACTTTTTTGTTAATGCCAGTTTTATTAAAACCAGGCAAGCTGGTAATGGCAGAGACAGATATAGAATATAAGCAGGTATCAAACTTATTTTACTGAGGGAAAGGTTAACTATTTTCCAATAAAAAGGCGTAAGGGCGCAATATGCATTATGGAGATTTTCTTTGAAGATCAAACATCCAATTAAATAAGGCGTCAATATAGAAATGGCGGCGTACAGCACAGCAGCTTTTGGTTGGCCTTTGGTAATTAAATATACGAACACAAAGAAAGCAAAAATATAAAAGCTACCCCCTGCTGCGATGTATAAAAAAGAGGATAGAACCATCAGGAAAATAAATTCGGGAACAGGATTTTTTATCGTAAGGCGGAAAAAGCCGGATGTTGCTGCCAATACTACCATTATTGCTACGATAAAATCAAACTGATACGTATATAAGGCAAAGGTGATTGCCACAAAAAGGACAGACACAAAACGCAAAAAGTCAAATTTTCTGAAACCGAGAAAATGAATAATATTAATTGTCAAAGCAGCATTGATCCAGCAAATAAGAGATACCACTGCGGAGCCTAACCAGGAACAGTAAAATAGCTGAGAGAGAAACGAAGATATATAACCAACCAGACCAGCGGGGTTTATAAGAAAAGACCAAAGATACGACATGCTGCAGAAGAAAGTCGGGAAACCAACTACCCTTCCAGCACCGTGATATATGAGTTTGATATCTATCACAAACCAAAGATACAACCAGAGTGCAACAAAAACCAATATGTCACGCGCTATATACCTGTATATTAATTTTTTTTTGGATAATTGATTCATATTTTCATTTATATCATTTTTGCATCATAGAAAGATAAGAAATAAAATAATAAATATATGAGTCACCATATTTTTCGGATAAGACATTAATCGCTTTCGGATCACCAGCTCGCAACATATTAAAATATCCAATAGCCTGCCTGGATGTTTCCAATACCGAAGGATCAATTTTATAACCACAAAGAGAAGCTTTATGTCCCAAAGCCAAGGTATGAAATAAATATGCCTGCTGATAATATTTAGGCAGTTTTTTATAACCAAAGGAATTAATTATACCAAAGTTCTTAACTACGTTTTCTATTTCACCATTTAGCAAATACCATGTCATCAGATATTCGAATGCCATTTTATTTTCAGGATTTTTCTGAAGGAGACTTATAAGAACGTCAGTAATCGACAAGGAAGAATAGCCATAATTATTGCTTACCATATTTTTACGAATAAGCTGAATTGTCTGGTCATTTTTCAAGTCAGGGTCGGATTTCATTCGTTCGATATAATCATCGGCCCATTTATGTTCAAAAACAGTTTTTGATAAATTGTTGAGATAAACACCTGCGGATGCATAATTACGTTTAGCCAATGCAGATATAATTATATTTTTCAAAAGGTAGGGTCTGGGGCCAAATTTTTCGAGAGACTCGGCAGTTTCATGTTCTGCATAATTTACAAAACCCAGGTCCATCAACAAACTTATCTTTTGCCAATGTACAGATATATGACTTTTTTCAGTAAAAAATAATGCATACGGATGCTGCGGAAAGTCGAACATATCTTCGCCAAGCAGACCTTGATGGTAAAGTGCCTGATTGAGTGCATTGACAACATAAAAGTTTCTTTCAGGAAATCGCTTAACAGAAGCAATAACTTTCGACCAGTTACGATTGGTCAGGTAATAATCAATCTGAAAGATGATTTTCAGCGAACTGTCGAAAATAAAAAAATAGACAGATACAAGGACAAGCAAAACCAAAGCTATTTTTGCAGGTGAACCTGCAAATAGTAAAACAAATTTAAACTTCACCGCAGTATTTTTAGAGAGACCGTGGCTTTTCCTGGTGACAGAGTTTGCGGCCTTGCTTTTTATCAAACTGTAAATATAACAGAGGGCCATTATCATGGGCAGTGTAAAGTACAATATGTACATCCAGACCAATGTCAACTGGTCAGGTTCTATCGTGGTAATTTTCCAGAAGAAAGGCATAAGTCTGGTGTAAGCATTGTCCAGACTATCTTTATAGCAAAGAACCCCGATCAGATATGGAATAAGCAATGATGAGACAGTAAAGATTATTGCGGCTGAGAGATTGTACGAATTAAAGAGTCTATAAAGCAAAACCAAACCAACGAAAATAAAAAATGCCGCCCCCACTATTGCATATAAGAAAACAGATAACAATATCAGCAGCGTTAAATCCAAGAATAAATTTTTAATTTTAAGACTTATATAAAAACCGGTAAATGCCCAAACAACCGTCATGATAATAAAAAATGGGAACCTGTATGTGTACTGAGAAAATGTTATCACAGCAATTAGAGCCGGCAGAAAACGCAGAAAGCTGAACCTGGTTAAATTGTTTTCTTTCAGTATGTACTGTATGAATATCGCATTTAACCAAACTACTATGGTTATTGCGGCTGAGCCAAGCGGAGAATAATAAAACATCTGAGAAATAAAAGCGTTGACGTATTCAATTAGACCAGAGGGATATAACAGGTGAGAGAAAAAAAACTGTGTGGTTCTAAAAAAGCTGGGGAAATTATATATACGCCCTGCTCCATGGTAGATTAGCTTGATATCAACAACAAAACAAAAATAGAACCAAATAGCAGAAAATATCGCAATATCGCACAAGATGTCTCTATGTATTTTTTTTTGCAACTGATTATTCATTTATTCCAGACTAAAAATTGAAGAACTTAAAAACCGTTATTTGCATGCATTAAGTAAATATATTATTCCTGTCACTTCACTTTAGATTATTCCTGTGAAATATATCCAGCACCGGCGTTCGGCTTCATAACCGGCGAGGCCATTGTTACCGGCATATTGATTTTAGTTTCCTTGCTGCATCTGACAATTTTTGCAATGCTTTCTCCTGTTACTATTATGGGATTTTTAATCAGATCAGGCAGTGAAAAACTGCGTAACGTCCTGTCAAAATATTCAGGG
>CAZBKA010000043.1:0-4881 GCA_964492365.1 uncultured Pirellulales bacterium
TGATTTCATTATACTTATTGTATAAAAGTAGTGAAAAAGACAGGTCTGACGGTTACGTTAATGAAGCAATAGTAAAACAATTATTTGATGCTGGCATGGGAAACGCTTATTCGGAGGCTATCAAAAAAGAATTATATACTAAAGGGGCAATTAAAAACACCTTACATAAGATAGATAAAGCTCTTAGTGTCAATCCTAACGATCAAGATGCGATGGCGATATTAAGCTTTTTTTATACCTTGCAACTTAGTTTTCAATATCAGCAAGGGATTAGTAGGTCTTCTGCTTTTAAAAAAAGGTTTCCATTTGTCAAAGAACTTGTAAATCGAGGTTTAACTATATATCCGGACGATTCTTGCTTTCATAACGCAAATGGCATGCTACTTGATATTGAGGAAAAACATGAAGAAGCGCGAAAAGAATTTGCTATTTCAGGTAGCCTTAGAAAAGATCCGTATTGGCATATTCACATGGCCACTTCATGGCAGATGTCGGGTGACAATGAAAAAGCTCTTGAAGAAATAAAAAAGGCGGTTGGAAAAGGTGCAAAAAATATTGATTATTATTATGGTAGAAGTCTTCAAGCAATGGGGGAATATGAAGATGCACAAAAATACTTGATATCTGCGATTAAAAGTAGCAAAGATAAAAAAGTTCATAATATGAGAGGAGTAGGATGGAAAGCAAGTTTATATCAAGAACTAGCTTGTAATGAATGGTGTCAAGGTAATTTTGCTAAATCGAATATGTATTTCCTTAAAGAAGCATTATATCTTTTGTCTCGTGGTAAATTATTAGGCTTCATTTTGTTTATGGGTTTGCCAGTAAAATTTTTTATCTCTTTAGCTTGCAAGTTATCAAAGCTATTAATTCCTCTCTATCGAAATATCTCTGTTCTAAAAAAAATAATTTGGGTGATTGCTCCACCAGATAGACCTGAGATAGTAATATATTGGATGTTACACGAAAAAGGACATTACACTGCTGCTAAAAAGATTCTTTATAAAATTAATCAAATTTACATAAAATTAGAAGATAAGATTAAGCTAGCACAGAACCTCGTTAATTTAGGTGAGATTTGTTTCGTTGACGAAAATTTTGAAGAGGCCGAAGCAGAGTATAAAAAAGCGATTGAAATATTCAGAAGCATAGGGCAAAAAAAAGACATGGTAGTCGGTTATGATGGCCTTTGTAACGTCTATAGGGTCACAAACAATGACAATATGTTAAAACAAAGCGATGAAATAAAAAAACAATTATTAGTGGAAATAGGCCTTTCTGAAGACGAAGTTTTTAAAAAGGTTGGCGTAGCTTTTAAAGAGTTAGATATAAAAGAAGTTTCAGAAAGAAAACGCATCGAAAACCAAGCAACAAAAAAGGGAAAAGAGTGTGTGGTTGGCGAAAATATTGATGATGATTTAATCAAATTGTCTTTAAGTGATTTGGAAAAGTATCTTGAAGCTTTTGAAAATGATTTTTCCGATATGCCTGGATTTGTAAGTGCGGTATGCAATAACGCTGCTATGAAATTAATGAAGATTGACGAATACGATAAAGCAGAAATGTTATACAAAAAGGCTTTAAAGAGATGTAAGGACTCTACACCTAAAGAAAGAATGGATATTGCAGGAATGTTAAACAATCTCGCAGGTGTATATGTTGAAAAGAAACAATACTCCAAAGCAAAAGAAACAATGGGCAAAGCAAAGGGAATTCTTGAAGATGCTGAAACTGATGAAGCAAAAGCACTATACCATAGGTTTGATGATAATTTAAATATCCTTAATAAGAAAATAGCAAGAGAATCTTAGAGTTGCATATCTTACGGGGGTATTTAAATATGTTGTTGGGATTTAAGAATAGATATCTCGGCTATGCTCGATATGACAGGATGGGAATGGATCCCCGCATGCGCGAGGATGACAATAAGGGGAGGAGGTGAGGGTAATGACAATAAGAAAGTTGAGATGGTGGATTATTGGGGGGGGATGATAGAAAAGTTGATGATGCTGATTTGATAGATTTCCTTACAGGGCACTTTGTGTGTCCGCTATGGGCTGGCTTTGCGGCCCTTCGGTCGAAGATGACAAAAAATGGGCGGGGCTTTGGACGATGACGGGGTGGGAACAATATATTTTTGAGATAATGTGACAATTTGACATATTTTGCTTAAATTAATTTACAAAAAAGAAAAAATACTTGATTTTTGCTTTTTTTTAGTTCAAACTGCGTCACTGTTACTATAAATAAGAACGTAATGGAAAAAGCAGATTGAAAACAAAAGTCGTGTCTTTCTGTGGAAAGGAACGTATCAAATGTTAGGAATCGAAGATAAATACGTTGCACTGGCATACCTTTTATGTCTTTTGAGTACATTGCTATGCATTGTATATGGTATTGCAAGCTGGAACCGAGGCGAAAACGAACCCAAGAAAGAAGATATTAGTTGGGCACAAGAAGAAAAGAAAGTTGAGGATGAACTCTGAAATGGGCATTGCGTGTTCAGGAAGCAAAAGCATTTTTCAGTTTGAGGCTTAATGCTGCGAGTCAGTATTCTTGCTGTTTGCCTGAATATAAGGTTGAAGTTTGGCAGGGTCAGCTACTTTTTTCGAAAGTTTTGTCTCAGTTGAATTAATAAAGAATATTAAAAATATCTGGAGGACATTGTGATGTTAGGACAAGTTGGATTGCCTGAAATATTTGTAGTGCTGGCTTATCTTCTTCTTACTTTTTATCTTGGCTGGCTTGGGTATATAAGGACCAAGACGGCTTCAGATTATCTGATTGCGGGCAGAGGCGTTCATCCCTTTATTATGGCGTTGAGTTACGGCGCGACATTTATTTCCACAAGTGCTATTGTCGGCTTTGGCGGAGTTGCGGGGATGTTCGGAATGAGTCTGTTGTGGCTTACCGTGCTGAATATCTTTGCCGGGATATTTATATCATTCGTCATTTTAGGAGGTCCTACGAGAAAAATGGGTCATAGTCTTGATGCTCATACTTTTCCGGAACTTCTGGCAAGACGATTCGAATGCAAGGGTATCCAGATTTTTGCTGGTCTTGTAATATTTATCTTCATGCCCTTATATGCAGCGGCGGTTCTGATAGGTGGTTGTGAATTCATCACAACAAAATTCAATATGCCTTATGAGACAGCTCTTTTGGTTTTCAGTATATTAATTGCTGCTTATGTTGTTATGGGCGGTCTTAAGGGTGTCATGTACAGCGATGCGATGCAAGGCTCAATAATGTTCATAGGTATGATAATTCTGCTTGCGTGGTCGTATTCTTCTGTTGGCGGTATCACCCAAAGTCATGTGGCATTAACGGAATTGGGTAAACAGCCTAGCCTTTTCAGCAGCATTGGTTTTAAAGGCTTTACAGCGATGCCTGAATTTGGGTGGGGAGCTGAAAAATATAATCTGTGGTGGATAATTATATCAACTATTGTTCTTGGAGTCGGGATAGGTGTATTGGCGCAGCCTCCGCTTACGGTACGGTTTATGACGGTAAAATCGAAGAGGGAACTTAATCGTGCGGTGCTTGTTGGCGGTGTCTTTATCCTTATAATGACCGGCGTTGCTTTTACTGTTGGTTCCGTAAGCAATCTTTATTTTAATAAGTACGAAAAACTCACGGGTAATATTGTTTCAAAAACAGAAACAGCGTGGGTAATTGCTAAAAACGAACGTGACCTTGTTAAAAAGGTTCCATGTGAGCTTTGGCATATTGATACTAACGGCGATGATGCAGTTGACATTGATATTGTAGCGAAGGGCTATGACCTTAAGGTTGTCGGATCGGAAAAACCTGAAGTTCTGCAGGCGGGTCATGGTCTCAAGAGCGTTGAAGGCCAATTTAAAATAGTTCCATTTTCAATTTTGATGCCCAAGGCGGAAATAACGCAGGAATTTGCTGACGGCAAAGTTGAAGTTATGCCTCATGCTACGGCTTTTACACGTGCATTGATCAAAAATGGGCTGGATTGGGAGTTTAATCCTGACAGTATAATTCCAATTTATATAACCAGTGCTTTACCAAGGTGGTTTGGCCTGGTATTTTTGCTGACTTTGCTTTCAGCGGCAATGAGTACCCTTTCGAGTCAATTCCACACTGTAGGGACAAGCATTGGCAGAGACGTTTTTGAACAATTGACAGATAAGCATGAGAAAACAATTCTTGTGACGAGGGTCGGAATTATCGTAGGTATTGTGATTGCTGTTATTATAAGCAACTATGCAAGAGGCGGATTTATAATTGCGAGGGCGACAGCTATCTTTTTTGGGCTTTGCGCTTCTGCATTTTTGCCGGCTTTTATTGGCGGTTTGTTCTTCAAACGCATGACGAAAAACGCGGCTATAGCTTCGATGGCAGTTGGTTTTATAGTAACAACATTTTGGCTGTTGTTTATAAAAGATACGGAAGCGAGAGCGATTGGATTGTGTAATTTTATTTTCAGTAAGCATTCATTGCTGCTGGATAAGCCGAACTGGTCGGTGGTAGATCCGATAATAATCGCGTTACCACTATCAATACTAACCGCAATATTGGTCAGTATTATAACCAAACCATCATCAGAAGAACATTTAAGAAAATGTTTTAATTAAGCCGATAACCGGTTCAAAGGTTAAATTTACTGTACACCGCTGAGCTAAAAACTTAAAAAATGTAATTTTTACTTATGTCAGAGGAACAAAGGATGGTAAAGAAGAAAAAGGAAAACCAATCTGTAACATTTCTTTTATTAATCATGGGTATATTATTCATAGGCTCGTCAGCTTACGGCGCCGATGAAGCCGTAGCGGCAAAAGCTGCAGAACCCGTTTCTCCAGCAGCAACAACGGATCCACTTCTGGAGCACAGCCCGCTATGCCCACACAG
>CAZBKA010000043.1:4981-21968 GCA_964492365.1 uncultured Pirellulales bacterium
CTCCAGCAGCAACAACGGATCCACTTCTGGAGCACAGCCCGCTATGCCCACACAGGATTTTTCATGATTCTGCATTACTGGACAAGTTTCACAATCCTACAGACTGGATTGAAATGGGCCTAGACCAGCGTATCCGTTATGTATATGCCAACAATGCTACGACTCAAGACCAACAGGCAGCGACTGACAACGAATGGCATTACAGCAGAAATCGTACAAGGCTTTCAGCTAAATTCAAACTTAGTGAAAATGTTGATTTTAATACCAGGTTGGTTTGGGAATGGCGTCACTGGGACCATCCACGGGAAAGCGCTTCACACACTGACTTTGATGAGATGATCTTTGACACTTTCAACGTGACAGTAAGAAACCTTTTTGATGCTCCTCTGACCGCTGTATTCGGAAGACAGGATATTAATCTTGGTGACGGCTGGTTAGTTTGCGATGGTACGCCTTTTGAAGGTTCAAGAACTTTTTACTTTGATGCTGCCCGCTTTACTTACAAGCTAAGCGAGGAAACGACAGCAGATTTGATATTCATTTCCCAGTTCGATGACGAGAACAAATGGATTTCACCTATAAACCACAGAAAGCGTATCAAACATGTAACTAATGGACAGGATGAGAAAGGTATGATTCTTTACGTGTCCAATAAGAGTTTTGAAAACACTACAATTGACGGCTACTACATTTATAAAGAAGACAATAAGTCCAGAAAAAGATATACTGAAACAGAGCATGCAGGGATTGATTCCGAAATCCATACTTTTGGTACGCGAATAGTTAAAAAGCTTGACGACCACTGGACGGCTAAGGCTGAGATAGCAAAACAATTCGGTCGAAAAGATAAAGATAAACTTGATGCTCTGGGCGGTACATCCAGGTTGCTCTATGCATTCAATGATGAGAACAAAAATGAACTTTTCGTTGACTATGAATATCTTTCAGGAGATAAATCCGGCACGGACAAGGACGAAGAATTTGACCCGCTTTGGGGTGAGTTCCCTCAGTTTACAAGAGGCGGCGATTTGCAGGTTTATCTGTGGAGAGATGAAGGCGCAGTCGGATCAATTTCCAACCTTCATAGAATCGGCTTAGGTCATAAATTCAGTCCGATTGAAAAATGGACGTTTGAAACCTCTTATAACCTTCTGTTTGCTGACACCAACCCATATCGCAATACTGCAAAGTATTCAACTGGTGGTTTAAGAGGTCAGCTGCTGACAGCTTACTGGAAATATAAATGCTGTAAAAACCTCAGTTATCACTTCCTGGTCGATTACTTTATGCCGGGGAGTTACTACAGCGAGGCAAATCGTGATTCCTGCATATTTGCACGATTCAATATAGAATTTACTTTCTAATTACTGCGTATAAGACATAACAGAAGCCCAGCCTAAAAAACTGGGCTTTTTTTATTGAATATTTTTTTTTATTTCTTATAATGTAACGACTTATGGTTAAAATAAGTGTATGCAGCTAAAACAATTTTTTTTCAGAAATAATTCGTCAAAAAAATACGCTTTTTTGAGGAAAGGAGCATAGCGCAAAGTGATCTGGAACGAAGAAATAGAATGCATAGACCGTAAAGGCCTTAAAAAGGTGCAATCCGAGAGACTGGTGAAATTAGTAAATTACATCTATGCCAATTGCCCAGTCTACAAAAAGAAAATCGATGATGCAGACATAACCCCTGGCGATATAAAATCAATTGATGATATTAAGAAATTGCCTTTTACTACAAAGATCGATATGCGAGATAATTATCCTTACGGTCTTTTCTCTGCAAATCAGAAAGATGTTAAAGAGATTCATGTATCGAGCGGAACAACAGGCAATCCGACTCTTGTGGGGTATACCAAAGACGATATCAAACTCTGGGGTACTGTCATAGCAAGGAGTCTTTGCTGTGCTGGAGCAGTTCCTGGTGATACGATACAGATTGCTTATGGCTACGGATTGTTTACCGGTGGGTTGGGTTTTCATTACGGAGCCTTGGAACTGGGATTAAGAGTTATTCCGACTTCTTCAGGACAAACAGAGAGGCAGCTTAAGATTATGCGTGACTTTTCTCCGAAAATCCTTGCTTGTACACCGAGCTATGCTCTGTATATGGCTGATGAAGCGAAAACACTTGGCATAGACCCGACGAAGAGCAGCTGGAAAATAGGCATCTTCGGTGCTGAGCCCTGGAGCGAAGCAATGAGAAATGATATTGAAAAGACCTGGAACATGCTTGCAACCGATGTTTATGGTCTTTCAGAAATCATCGGTCCTGGTGTTGCACAGGAATGTCATCATAAAAATGGTCTCCATGTTTTCAGCGATGTATTTTTCCCGGAGATCATCAACCCTGATACAGGTGAAGAGGTTGAAGATGGGCAGTCGGGTGAACTGGTGATTACGACGCTTACTAAACAAGCAATACCGCTTATAAGATATCGCACCCGTGACGTTGTCAGCATTACTCATGAAAAATGCGAATGCGGCAGGACGAGTCCCCGAATCAGCAAGATCAAGGGCAGAACAGACGATATGATAGTTGTCCGAGGTATTAATGTATTCCCATCGCAGATCGAACATGTTCTTCTTGGGATAGATGGCACCCAGCCTTACTATCAGATAATAGTTGATCGTCAGTCACACAAGCTCGACGATGTTGAGGTGCTGGTAGAAGTTGATGAAAAGATGTTCTCCGATGAGATAAGTAAACTGAATCAACTGAAAGCAAAAATCAAAAAAGAAATCGAATCGGTACTGTCTATCGGCGTTAAAATTACATTGGTTGAACCTAAGACAATAACGAGAAGTGAAGGCAAATCAAAACGGGTTATTGACAAACGATCATAATTTTAAATAAGGTGAAATATGAAAATTACTCAGATTTCAATTTTCCTGGAGAATAGAAAAGGAAGACTTTTTGAGGCATGTTCCCTGCTGGGGAGCAACGGAATTAACATCAGGGCGTTGACGATTGCTGAGACAGAAGACTTCGGCGTATTGAGAATCGTTGTCGACAAAACCGATGACGCAGTCAAGTGCCTGAGAGAAAACAACTTTGTTGCCAATATTACCGATGTTGTAGCGGTGGAAGTCAGCGATAAACCAGGCGGACTTGCTTCTGTTCTGAAAAAACTTTCAGAAAATAACATCAACATAGAATACATGTATGGTTTCATGGAAAAATTCAGCGATAACGCTCTTCTGGTATTCCGCTTCGAAGACGTTAACGCTGCACAAAAAGTGCTCACTAATAATAATATTAAAATAGTAACCAAGGATGAAATTAAAGGCCTGTAAATTTTACAACTATCGGGCAAGAATCGAACAGCAAAAATGGAAATACCATACTTCTACAAAGAAATAGAAACCGCACCAAGGGCACAGATTGAAAAAATTCAATTACAGCGTTTGCAGGAGATTATTGACTGTGCACTGCAAACACCTTTTTATAAGAGAAGACTGACGAAGGTTGGGATCAATTGCGGCAAGGACCTCACAACGCTTGAGGATCTAAAAAAAATACCATTCACTACCAAAGATGACCTGCGGCAGAACTTTCCAACTGGAATGCTGGCGACAAGTATGAGCAATGTAGTACGGATACATTCTTCGAGCGGCACGACCGGCGTACCCACGGTTATCTACTTTACGGCTGATGACCTTGAAAAATGGACCAATCTTATAACAAGGAGCATTGTTGCGACAGGCGCGACAAAGGATGATATATTCCAGAATATGATGACTTATGGTCTTTTCACCGGCGGGTTAGGATTACATTATGGTGCAGAGAAACTTGGTATGACGGTTATCCCGATCGGCGGCGGCAATACTGCAAGGCAGCTTCAATTTATGCAGGACTTTAAAACGACAGTGCTGCATGTGACCCCAAGTTACCTGCTGCATATACACTCGAAACTTGAAGAGTTGGGTTTTTCCGTCGACAAACTCAGCCTGAAAAAAGCCTTCATCGGCTCTGAACCACATTCAGAGCGGGCGAGGAAGAAAATCGAGGAACTTTATCACATTGACGCATATAATTCTTATGGTTTAAGTGAAATGAATGGGCCTGGAATGGCATTTGAATGCGTGTATAAGGACAATATGCATATCTGGGAAGATGCTTATATTCCAGAAGTTATCGACCCTGCGACAGGTGAAGTTTTGCCGGATGGACAGGAAGGCGAATTCATTGCAACAAATCTCATCAGAAAAGCTATGCCATTGCTTCGATACAGAACGAGGGATTTGACACATTTGATAGCAGAGCCTTGCAGATGCGGGAGAACGCACAGAAGGCTTTCAAGGATCGTCGGCAGAACCGATGATATGCTGATAATCAACGGCGTTAATGTTTTCCCATCGCAGATAGAAGAAGTAATAATGAAAATACCAGAGGTTGGGACAAATTATCTTATTCAGGTTGAAAAAGCCGGGGCGCTGGACAAGCTTATTGTTAAAGTAGAAATATACTCGAAGATGTTCCTAGGTGAAGCAAAACAACTGGATATGCTCAAAGGCAAAATAAGGGACCGACTTAGAGCATCAATTACTATAAACGCAAATATCGAACTTCATGAGCCTGGGACACTTCCGGCTTCTGAAGGCAAAGCAAAACGTGTTGTAGATATAAGAACTGAAATGTAGAGGTGAGATTATGGGAAAACAGTTGAACATCTTCGTTGAGAACAGACCTGGAAGACTTAAATCTATAACGGAAAGTCTTAATAAATGCAATATTGATATAAGAGCATTTGCCATACAGGACAGGGGTGATTACGGCCTGATGAAACTTATTGTCGATAAACCCAAGGAGGCTCAACTTGCTTTGGCTGATCTTGGTTTTGCGTGTGCATTAAAAGATATACTGGCCATTAAAATCGATGACAAACCCGGAAATCTGCACAGGCTTACAACTGCTTTGGCTGATAACGGTATCAATATTGTCGATGCTTATGGATTTGTTCTTCAGCCTCACCAATTGGGCGTGTGCTGTCTGGAAATTGAAAATCTTAAAGACACAAAGGCTCCGGAAGTAGTTGAAGAAGCTGGCTTTGCGATTCTAAATGACGATGAGCTTTATAATATGTAACTGACAGGAAATAAATTTGTCTTATTTATTCCTTTTTTGCATAGCATGACGCTGGTCCTATTGTCGTCCCGTACAAACCATTATCAAAGAAGAATTGTCGAATGTTTGTGCATAAATGGCATTTATCGGCATAAAATTCTGCTGGGAGAAAGCCTTGATTTTTTGCTTTTTGGAGTAACCCGACCGGACCAGATTCACATAAAGTATTTACTATTTCATTGTTTGCAGGGTCGAAATTCTGCCAGATATCTTCGAGAGAGTTCTGGTTTAAATTTCCTATGATAATGCCGCTACATGTGCCGCTAAAGACGTTGCCAAGTGGATCGACGTGGACGCCTTTTGCAGAGAGGAAACCTTTGAGGCAATTATAATGTTGAAACTTCTCAATTGGTTTGTCGGCAAAAAGTTCAGCTAACTTTCCCGCTGCTCGACCATTAAATCTGCATGGATAATCTTTTAATGTATCAAGATAACGAGCATTTTTCTCCTGCTGATTTATGCCTTTCATTTCAATGGGGTCATCAAGATACTTTTGCCAGCGAACCATAACACGGGTTGAACCTAAAATTTCCCCTGCAATTTTTGCAAGCAGTCTTACAGGTTTGATGTCAACATATTCCTGATGAAACGGGTCGCAGCTTATCTTAAGAATATTTAAACCCATGTCATCAAGAGTTTTTAATCTGGTTCGAATTTCCTTTTCATCAGTTGCCCAAAAGGCATTTGTCTCGAGCATATCAACAGCACCAAGATTTGCTTTTTTCAGCTGATTAAATATTTCTACGAGGCTATCCCAATAGAGAAATGCTTCTCCGCCGGTAAGGTGGATTTTGGCTGACTGACCTGCAAGATTTTTAAGTGACCTGTATCCTTGAACAACAATCTCCGGAGCAATCAGACCTGACTGGCTGCTGCTGCAATTATAATAACAGAACTCACAACTGCAGTTACATTTGTAGGTGAGCATGAAACCGGCACTTGTCCAGAGTTTGAACTTTGGTTTGTCCTTAGTCATGGAGCTATTATAAATGTTTTCCGAAAGCTCTTTCATACCAGAGACAACCTGTAATTAACTACAATGTTTTTTCAAATGGATTCTAATAACTGTAATGTCTGCTGGGGTTACACCATTGATTCTGCTTGCCTGACCCAGGGTTGCCGGTTTGAAAATATTAAGCTTTTGTTTGGCTTCTCTTCGCAGGTGCTCAACTGTTTCATAATCAAGATCTGCGGGCAATTTTTGTTTTTCCAGATTTTTGAAACCAGCAACGAGCCTGTCCTGTTTTTTCAGATACCCATCATACTTGGCATCTATTGCAACAGCTTCAATCTGAAATCTATCAAGAGCAAGGGCCTTTACTTCTGGAATGTCTGAAAATTTTTCAGATATGTCACTATCAGGCTGACTCAATTGATTCCAGATGGTTTGTCCATTAATACGAATCTCATTTGTGACAGCTTTGAGCTTTTCAATTCCGGTGATTTTATCCTGGTATCTCTGCCATCTCTTGTCATCAACCAAACCAATTTCTCTGGCAAGAGGAGTAAGTCTTCTATCTGCATTATCAGCCCGGAGGAGCAATCTGTATTCGGCGCGAGATGTAAACATCCTATAAGGCTCCTCAATATTTTTTGTCAGCAGATCATCAATCATAACACCTATATACGCCTGGTTCCTACCTAGAACAAAAGGCTCTTTGTTCTGGAATTTCAAAGCAGCATTTATACCGGCAATAATCCCCTGCCCGGCAGCTTCTTCATAACCGCTGGTTGCATTTATCTGCCCGGCAAGAAACAGACCCGATATTTTTCGTGTCTCAAGCCATGGCCGCAGTTGATGAGGCGGACAATAATCATATTCAATTCCATAGCCATAGCGCTGAATTTTCGCATTTTCTGTACCAACCATCAGTTTAATCATCTGGTCCTGAACATCCTCCGGGACAGAAGTAAAAAGACCATTAGCATAAATTATTTTTATTTCCTTTTCTTCAGGCTCAAGGAAAATACGATGTCTCTTTTTGTCAGGATACGCCAGCATCTTTGCTTCGATGCTCGGACAATATCGAGGCTTTGTTCCCTTTACGGTACCAAGTGAAATCGGTGCACGGTACATATTATCAATAAGCACCTTATGAATTTTTTCGTTGGTATATGTAATCCAGCAAGGCACCTGTTCGTTTTCGATTTTATCGTTCATAAATGAAAAAGGCTCTGGGTTAGCATCACCAAGCTGTTTTTCAAGATTGTCGTAATTTATAGTCTCCGCATACAGCCTAGGCGGTGTTCCAGTTGCAAGCCTTTTAACAATAAGACCAAGCTGTCCGAGACTGTTTGAAAGATTTGTACTGGCAGGCTCATTTATTCGACCACCATCCCACCAGCGATCACCTATATACATTTGTCCCTTCATGAAAGTACCGGTTGTCACTACAACAGTCTGGGTATTATAAATATTGCCTTGTTTATCTTTGACCGCAACGACTTTGTTATCTTCAGCTAAGATATCCGTTGCTTCGGCTTCGATGATATCGAGGTTTTGCAATTGCTCAAGATAGTTTTCCATCCATTTTTGGTATCTGTGCCTGTCTGCCTGGGCGCGTGGTGCATGCACTGCGGGGCCTTTGGAACGATTCAGCACCTTAAAGTTTATTCCTGTAGCATCTGTTGCCAACCCCATCAAACCACCTAAGGCATCGATCTCACGGACAATCTGTCCCTTTGCAATACCTCCGATAGCAGGATTACAACTCATAGCGGCAATTGTTGATTTGCTGATAGTTAAAAGGGCTGTCCTCGCTCCCATCTTCGCAGCTGCATGAGCAGCCTCAACACCGGCATGACCGCCTCCGATTACAATGCAGTCAAATTCTTTCTTATTCATCTGTATTTCTCAAAGCTACCGCTGAGCAAATCGCAAAATTAGCGGTATGAGTGATACTAATAGTTATCTGCTCAATACCTGACTGCTCAACAAGCTTTTTTACTTCTCCTGTAATTACAACATCAGGTCTGCCAAGGGTGTCATTGACAACTTCAATATCTGTCCATGCGATCTTGCCTCGCCAGCCTGTACCTATTAATTTCAAAACAGCTTCTTTGGCGGCAAATCTACCCGCCAGTTTTTCTATATAATTTTTATTTTTTTCTGCATAACATGCTTCTTTTTCTGTAAAAACTTTCTTAAGGAAATGGTCACCATGTCTCTCAACCATTTTCTCTATTCGAGGAAAATCAACCAGATCTATGCCATGTGCGATTATCTGCATCAGTTCTAAATAACTCCTGAATTTGCTTAGATATTATTTTGCCGGTATATTTGTGTAAGGCAAAAATCAATAAACTTGTCAAGGTCAGTAAGCTTTGCCTGTTCAACTATCTTATTATTGAGCTTATTTATTGCTTCCTTCTGGCGATCATATTTTATCATAGCTTCAAGCTTCTTCTGTACCTGTTCGAATGGCTCAAAAGAAGGAATAATTTTTTCTTCCAGCTTAAGAATAAAAATATGACCTCCGGCAGTTACAGGTTCTGCAATCTGACCAGGTGCCAGCTGATCCACTATCTTAACCAGGACATCGTAAGGTGCCCTGAGAGATTCCATTTTTTCCTGCTCACGCAATCCACCTTTATTTGCCCATGGGCCGTTAGAATATTCTTTTGCAAGCTGACCAAAATCTTCTCCTGCTTTAATCCTGGCTACAATCTCATCAGCAAGTTTTTTGCCTTGCTCAGAGCGATCCTGATTCGGGTCCGCAAGCTGAAGTTGATTAATATCTATATCAATAAGTCTATACCTGAACAGACCTTTTATCGCAAAAGTCTCTTTGTTCTTCTCGTAATAATTCTTCAACTCGGTATGCATAATAGGTTTTTCATCATCTGGCAGTTGTTTAGCAAGGTAAGACTGGCTCAGTATCATTTTCTCCTGATACTGACGGAACTCGACCCAATCCATTCCCATATTCTTAAGCTCTTCTTCTGCTTTTGAATAGTCTCCGTTGAAGCTTACGATGTATTTTCTTATCTCAGTATCCACTGCCTTGTTGAGCATATCATCAGCCTGGTCGCCAAGCTCTCTTTTTGCTTTTTTGTAAAGCAGAATATTAGCGATTTTATTTACAACTGAAACTTTTACGCCTTGAAGAGCCTGTGTCTTAAACTGCTCGAGTGTTCTTGCCTGAGCAAGTTCTTTATAAGGTCCAACTAATGGAGCAACCACTTCTTCACTTGTGACAGCGTCACCTTCAACGGAAAGTACAAACCCTCCGCTGGCCTGGGGTAGATTTTCTTTTTCAACAAGCGGAATATTTTTCATTTCCTCTTCAGTGAACCTTGGCTTAGAGCTGCTATCGCAACCTAAGACAATAAATAACATCGATATCAATATGCAACATAAAATGATGCGCATAATTAAATCTCCAGTTTATGTAATTATCAGTACAGCTAACAGTTGTATCATTCTAAGGCAAAGCATCTGTAAAATCCACAAAAACGTTTAAGCGAACAAAAAAATCCACTTTCAGAGCTTTTTTTGGAACAATTTACGCAATATTGCCAATAATGTTGTCGGTGTGAAAAAAGTTTTCTCGAGCCTTAAATATACCGTCTTAGCATCTGCTATTGTTACTTTGCCGGATACTGTGGCAAAAAGTGAGTTTATCTTACTTTGGCTGCTTTCATCGAAGGAAAAAATGAGGTTTTGACCGGAAACAACGATGCTTTTTATACCAGTTTTACCGGCGAGTAATCGAATCAGACTTTGCTCAATGAGCATTTCAACCTCGTCAGGAATCGGACCATAAACATCTTTCAGCTCATTTGTTATCTGGTCGAGATCAGCATTGCTTTGTGCCACGGCAATTTTTCGGTATGCATCCATTCTGTATCTGCTTACAGAAATGTAATTTTTCGGGATGTAAGCTTCAAAACCCAAATCAATGTTGGCCAAAACGACTTTTTCGACAGGCTCATTTCTTAATTTTTTAACCGCCTCACCAAGAAGCTGGCAATACATCTGGTAGCCAACAATCTGAATATGCCCCGACTGTTCCGGCCCCAAAATGTTACCGGCTCCGCGTATTTCCAGATCCCGCAGTGCGATTCTGAAACCAGCACCGAGATGCGAATATTCCTCAATCGCCTTGAGCCTTTTAACTGCGACAGGGGAAACAGTCCGCGAAGCAGGCAAAAGCATATAAGCATAAGCACGGTGTTTATATCTACCGACTCGACCTCTCAACTGGTGCAGCTGAGCCAAACCGAATCTATCCGCTTCATCGATCAATATCGTATTAGCATTTGGAATATCCAACCCTGATTCAATGATGGTAGTGCAGACAAGGACATCAGTTTTGCCAGTCACAAAATCTATCATTGCATTTTCAAGTTCTTTTTTGGTCATTTGACCATGGGCTATAGCGACCTTTGCCTCTGGAGCAATCTTTCGGATGTCCCATGCTTTTTTGTCTATTGTCTTAACGCGATTGTGCAAAAAGAAAACCTGACCTTGCCTGTTCAACTCGTGTACTATTGCTTTTCGTATCAAATCTTTGCTGTATGCGTTTACACTTGTCACTACTGCACGTCTGTCAAGTGGAGCTGTGGAAAGAGAGCTGATGTCACGCAGCCCCATTAATGACATATGCAGCGTTCTCGGAATAGGAGTTGCGGTCATTGTAAGTATATCTATATTTGCCCTGATTTTTTTAAGTTTTTCCTTGTGCGCGACACCAAAACGCTGTTCCTCATCAATTATCAGGAGCCCGAGGTCTTTAAAGTCTACATCTTTGCTCAACAATCTGTGCGTGCCTATGAGGATATCGACTTGACCTTTTCTGGTTCGATCTATGATGGCACGGGCCTGACTGGCAGTTTTGAAACGATTGAGCACTTCAATGGTAATTGGGAAGTCCGCAAATCGCTCATTGAAAGTCCTGCCATGCTGAACACATAAAACAGTTGTAGGAACGAGAACCGCTACCTGTTTGCCATTTTCAACTGCCTTGAAAGCAGCCCTCATGGCAACTTCAGTTTTGCCATAACCGACATCGCCACAAAGGAGCCTGTCCATCGCTAATGGTTTTTGCATATCAGATTTTACCTGCTCAGTTGCGGTCAACTGGTCAGCGGTTTCGCTGTATGCAAAGGACTGTTCAAATTCCATCTGCCAGTTCGAATCTGCGGAGTATTCTATGCCTCCCATTGCCTCTCTTTTTGCCTGCAATTCAAGCAACTCGGCGGCAAGGCTCTTTACGGATTGGGTAACTTTTTCTTTTTGTTTCTGCCAATGCGTCGAACCTATTTTGTTAAGCTTTGGTTTAACGGGCGAAGTACCTATAAATTTCTGAACAAGCGATATGTTGTTGACCGAGACATGAACCTTGGCTTTGTCAGCATACTCAAGTGTCAGATATTCACTTGCGCCGGTTTTATCTTTAATTGTATTTATGCCTCGAAATCTGCCTATGCCGTAACTGGCGTGTACAACATAATCACCGACATTGAGGTCAGCCAGACTATCTACGGGCAAAGATGCCCTTAAGGGCCTTTGTCTGCGTATTAAAGTGTGCTGACCAAATAACTCATGATGGCTGATAATGACCGTCTTAAGGCTTTCTATTTCAAACCCGCCATGAATAAAACCATTCAGCAACTTGAACTTATTTGGGATTTGCCCGGCAATCTGTTTGATTATTTCACCGACTCGTTTTATCTGAGCACTGGTTTCACAATAGACAATCACAGTGCTGCCCTGCTTAGAAGCTTCGAGCAATTCACCGAGAGCTTCTTTGTGACCAGCCCAAACGACACCAGTATTATGCTGAAAACGCTGAACACTTTTTGCTTCTATTTTAAAAGCATCTTGTTTTTCAGTAGTATCGAATCTGCTGATATTGAGCCTGGGGAATTTTTCAAATGCTTTATTTATTTGTGCAAAATCGTACAGCTTTACAGGCTCATCTGACCTTTGCACGAAAACATTTGCTACTTCGGCAATAGTCACATCTTCCTCAGTAACAATTAAAGTATCATCAGCAAGGGCACTAAGGAGCATATCCATTTTGCTATCGACCGGCGGAACTACTGAGACAATTGTAATGCCCTGCTGATTGTCGCTGGATGTTTGACTATCAAGATTAATCTGGCGGATGCTTTCTATGACATCATCAAAAAATTCGATACGGACAGCTTTGGCAGTTTGAGTTGCATTATCTTCAACTTGCCCGGCGTTGCTGCAAACAAGCGGTGCGTAGATATCAATTATGCCTCCTCGTCTGCTGAACTGTCCTGGCAAATCAACCCGTTCAACATTTTCAAATCCGTTATCAACAAGCCAACCGGCAATGGAATCAGGGGAAAACTGCTGATCTACGTTGAGAGTGAGGAAGCTTTTTTCAAGCCCTTTAACAGAGACTACCGGCTGACAAATCGCCTGTATTGGGGTACATAAAATGAAAGGCTGTTTTTGCGGTGAACGCACTTTTAGGAGAATACGTAATCTTTCACTGCTTATTTCATCGGAGGCATCTATAAATTCGTCCTGATTTTCCCAGGCTTTGAAAACTTCAACCTGACCATCGAAAAAGACATTGAGGTCGTCAGAGACATTATCAGCGTCATCGATATGTGGACAAATATATAATACAGGTTTGCGGATATTTTGTGCAATACACCCAACCAAAGCAGGAGCAAAGGACCCCCAATTGCCTGATACGTTTATAACATCCCCGCTTCGGGCAACTTTGACTGCTTCGATAATTTTTTGAACAGTAATATTTTTCTGTAAATTCATAATAAAAATAACGACGAGCCGCTTTTACCAGCAACCCGTCGTTATAATATCAAATATCAGCAGTTAAAGCTACTAACCGTTATTTGGCCATTGATTTTTTGGCTGCCTCAACAACACCATCAACAGTAATGCCGAAATGCTCAAAGCACAACTCCTGAGGGCCAGAAGTACCAAAACCCTTCATACCGACAAATTCACCATTGTCTCCAATATATTTGTGCCATCCAAGCTCGATTGCTGCCTCGATACCAACCCTTGCTTTGACACCAGGCAGAATAACGGTGTCTTTATATTGCTGGCTTTGCTCTTCAAACAATTCCCAGCTTGGCATAGAAACGACTTGTGCCTTTATTCCCTGCTGTGCTAATTTATCTGCTGCCTGCATTGCCAGTGAAACTTCTGAACCGCTTGCCAGGAGCTGAACATCAGGCGATTTTGCTTTCACTACAACATAAGCACCTTTGCTTAGCCCAACCGAAGCTGAACCATATTTTTCCTGATCAAGTATCGGCAGATTTTGCCTTGTCAGGAGAAGTGCCGCAGGTCTATCATTATTTTTAAGTATATATTCCCAAGCATAAGCGGTTTCATACGCGTCCGCTGGTCTGAATACCAGAAGGTTCGGTATCGCCCTGAGGGAAGCCAGTTGTTCAACAGGCTGATGTGTAGGCCCGTCTTCGCCGACACCGATACTGTCATGCGTCCATACAAATATTGTCGGATACTTGGCGATAGCTGCAACTCTAACTGCGCCTCTCATATAATCAGAGAATACCAGGAATGTACCGCCATAAGGACGAAGCATTCCGCTAACTGCGATACCGTTCATGATCGCACCCATCGCATGTTCCCTTACACCATAGCGGATATATCTGCCTGATGGATTGTTTTTCTGATAATCTTTTGCGCCGGTAAACCATGTATTATTCGAAGGCGTCAGATCCGCTGAACCACCCATTACAAACGGCAGCTTCGGCATCAAAGCTTCCAGCGTAGCACCAGATGCACTCCTTGTCGCCATTGAAGCCCCTGCCTTAAACTTGGCAGTAACATCTTTAATATCGAACTTCATCTTGCCGCTGATTGCCTCGGTAAACATCATCGCCAATTCAGGATATGCGTTGCTGTACTCGGCAAACATTTTGTTCCACTTTTTCCCAAGCTCGGCACCTTTTTTCTGCACCGCTGCCATGTGGTCCTTAACCTGTTGTGGTACGACAAAACTTTTATCCGGATCCCAGCCGTATTTTTCCTTAATAAGACGAATCTCTGCGTCACCTAATGGTGAACCATGAGCCTTTGATGTATCCTGAAGATTGGGGCTTCCATAAGCAATGTGAGTTCTCAATTTAATGAGCGAAGGTCGACCTTTTTCTTTTTGAGCATTTTGTAATGCTTTCTCAAAGCTTTCCATATCATTTCCGTCGCCGTCTACAACCTGCACATACCAGTTATAAGCTTCAAACCTCTTTGCAACATCTTCAGTAAATGATACAGCAGTGTCACCATCAATTGTGATGTGGTTGTCATCGTATATCAGAATCAGATTATCAAGACCAAGATGTCCCGCGAGAGAGCAGCTTTCTGAAGTGATTCCTTCCTGCATACATCCATCGCCGCAAACGGAATAAATGTTGTAGTTTATAATATCAAAACCATCACGGTTAAATATCGAAGCCAGATACTTTTGCGCTATGGCCATTCCGACGGCATTAGAAACACCCTGTCCTAAAGGCCCGGTAGTAACTTCAATACCAAGTTTAGGATCAAATTCAGGATGACCGGCTGCTTTGCTGCCAAGCTGTCTGAATTTCTTAAGGTCATCAATGCTGATATCGTAACCATTAAGATGCAGAAGTGAATAAAGCAGCATACTGCCATGCCCTGCAGAAAGAACAAACCTGTCACGGTTCTGCCATGTCGGGTTTGCGGGATTATGCTTCATGTATTTTGTCCAGAGGACATAAGCTGCAGGAGCCATACCCATAGTAATGCCCGGGTGACCAGACTTTGCTGCCTGCACACCTTCCATTGATAAAAAACGTATAGTCTGAACACAAAGCTCATCCAGCTCTGAAAGACCAGGGTTTTTCTTAATTTTACTCATAAAATCCATCCTAAAAATGAAAGTTCACCGTTTATTCGCCATAAAAATATAGGTGTTCAGATTATCGTAAAAAACCCATTTTTGCAAGTTTTTTTAACCAGTAAGCCAATTTAAAGCAATCAGGCTGCCTCAAAAAGAACCCAAATGAACATTAAAAACGCAACGAACCTCAAATTTTAATCGAAGAACAATCCTGGTTTTGATGATGATTCTCTTTTTACCCCTTCAACATTAGTATCAACACTATAAAGGCCGGTTACAGCGGTTATAAATAAAGTTTTATTAGCTGGGCCGCCAAAACAAACATTGGCCGGAGGCTCTGGAACCTGTATCTGGGCGATTTGTTCGCCTTTTTGATTAATCACAAGAACAGAACTTACCGGCTGAGAGGTAAGATAAATATTTCCCCTGCTGTCAACCGTCATGCCGTCACTTCCCTGATTAAAGAAGAGTCTCTTGTCAGACAACGAACCGTCAGTATTAATTTTATAAGCCCAGATTTTGTTGTCACCATGATCAGCAATATAAAGTATGCTTCCGTCAGGCGAACCTATTATGCCGTTGGGTCTGACTAAATCTTCGATAACACGCGACAACCGGCCATCTTTGCTGAGGTAATAAACACCTTCAATCGTCATCTGCATATCTTCTCTGCTGCCGTATCTTGGGTCGGTAAAATATATTCCGCCTTTAAAATCCGGCCAATTATCATTTGGGCTGTTCAGTTGTTTGTCCTGGAACTTATCAGCCAAGATAATCGCTTTACCGCTGCCGTCTATTGCTATCAATTGCCTTGGCCCACCTGCGCAAACTATAAGCCTGCCCAGATCATCAAAGAATAGACCATTAGGTGCCTTTATATCATCCCTGAAAACAGTAATGCCTTTCTCTGCTGACCATTTATATATCCTGTCCTTTGGTATGTCGGAGAAGAGTACACCATCCCCGATGGCAGCGGGGCCTTCAATAAATGCAAAATCACCAGCAAGCTTTTTTACAACAGCATCTTTTGCCACAATATCTTTAACCTGACCATATTCTTCAAGTTTCTTAATCCTGTCATCCAAAGCCATTGGATAATATTTCATTCTTTCAGAACCCACCATACCTCCATCTCTGAACATATGAGGGCCGCGTACATCGGCAGGCATAGAAAGAACAATTTCTCCTGCAGCCTTGATATTTTCAACTGCGGTCCTGGTATTCTTGATAAGTTCAACCCTGTCGTCCTCACTGGCCTGACCAGCCAGTATTTCAGGCGTTTTATACGCAGAAACAAGTGTGTAATAAATCGCAGGCACCTCAAGTTTGGCAACTTTCCATAAATCAATCTGAGTTTTTATCCTGCTCCTGTAAGGTTCAACTGATCCGGCAAGTGCCTGATATAATTTGTTCTCAATTTTCTGGATGTGTTCCTTTGTCACCAATGGCGCAAGATCCTCAGCGTGCTGTTTCGTAAAAGGCTGATAAGGCGGAAACCTCATATCAGCATAACCATCATAGCCATCAGTTTCCATCGCTGTTGCGCAGAACTCATAGAGCATATCAAAATATGTCTCCATATCCTCTGCGCCTGGTCCATAAAGGCCCTTACAATATTCCTTTATATCACAAGGATCACCCTTGCCTCTCCACAGACATTTGCCAAGCACATAATAATTAACTCCGTATGCAGACTCAGCATAAGTCTGAAATGCCAGCGAACCGATCCGATCAATACCAACCGCATGATACGCCTCGATATCTTTGCCTATAACCGGATGAAGCGGCATAGGCAATTGCCTGAAAAGTACCGGATCATGATAATATTCAAATACCTGTGCTTTTACAGGCATAGCCTCGTATTGCTCCTTAAGCCATTCATAATATTGGCCATTAGCTTTCCCCTGACCCATAGGATTCTTATAACATCTCTCACGAGCCGCATACAAAAGATTCACCCTGTCATTAGCTTTAACTTTAACGGGCACATATTCTATCGTCTCATGGTAAG
>CAZBKA010000044.1:0-21792 GCA_964492365.1 uncultured Pirellulales bacterium
AATTTCCTCGTGGAAGGACAAAACCTGCTTGCTGTAGAAGTGCATCTAAGCAGCCTCGCCAGTGAGGACATGAGCTTTGATTGTGAACTTGAAGGCGTTATTGGTTATGCACTGGTTCCAGGAACTTTGTATTATACAACCGATGGCACCGATCCTCGTCTGCGTGGCGGAGCAGTTAATCCAAATGCTAGGATATATACTGCACCCATAAGCATTACCAAAACCACAACGGTCAAATCAAGGGAACTTAGTAATGGTAAGTGGACCGCTCTCAATAAGGCTACGTTCACAGTTAATTAAAATTGCTATATAACCTGCTTTCAGATCATCCGATTGATACTATTCTTTCAGATGATCTGAAATAGCAGCGATTCCATAAATCAGCCGCAAAGCTGCCCTGTCATAAATTTAGGGTAGCCTTTAAATTTTATTTTCAAGCATTTTTCTATAAAAAAGGATTGGTGCTGAACAAACTTATTGCATACAATGTATATGTCCTGATTGTGATTGGCATTTTGTATTAATCTCTGCAAAATACATAGCATAATCCGCAAATTGAAGATATTTTCGTCAATAACAAGGAGCTTTTTAAATGGAATACAGCAAATCAAGGTCACCAATAATTTCCAGAAGAAATTTTATCACTTCTGCCGCCGTCACAGCCGCTGCCGTTTCATTCGGGGCCTCAACATCCAAAGCTGACGCTCAATCTAATACTGCAAAATTCAAAATGAAATATGCTCCTCATTTTGACATGTTTAAAAATCACGCTGGCGAAGACTTGCTCGATCAGCTTCAATTCATGGCCGACGAAGGTTTCACCGCTATGGAAGATAACGGCATGATGGGAAAAGATGCCGATTTGCAGAAAAAAATCGGTGAAAAAATGCAGCAGTTAGGTCTGGAGATGGGTGTGTTCGTAAGTTGCGCCGACTTCAAAGAATCTTTCTTTGTAAAACCCGAAGAGGAAAAAACTAACTGGTTGATATCTCAGATGAAAAACGCCGTCGAAGTTGCAAAAAGAGTCAATGCAAAATGGACCACAGTTGTTCCCGGTTGTTCTGTAAATGATCTCGAATGGGACTACCAGACTGCAAATTGTATTGAAACCCTCAAACGATGCGCCGAAGTCCTTGAGCCATCCGGATTAGTTATGGTACTTGAACCACTGAACAGATGGAATCATCCTGGACTGTTCTTAAGCAAGATACCACAGGCATACCAGATTTGCAAAGCTGTAGACAGCCCGTCCTGCAAGATTCTCGACGACCTCTACCATCAGCAGGTCACCGAAGGTAATTTAATTCCGAATATCCAGCGAGCATGGTCTGAAATTCAATATTTCCAGATGGGTGACAACCCGGGAAGAAATGAACCAACCACAGGCGAAATCAATTACAAAAATATCTTCAAATATCTGCACGATAAAAACTATACCGGAATCCTAGGCATGGAACACGGAAATAGCATGTCAGGTAAAAAAGGTGAACGCGCAGTTATCGACGCTTACAGAGTATGCGATAATTTTTAAGGAAGGTTGATTTACTTTGAAATAATAAAAAAAACAATTATTACACAAAATTTGGTCCGAAGCCCATCGAACCAGCTGCTATGCCAAGAATAACAAAACTAATCTAGATTATAAAAAGGAGTAGCAAATGAACAACTTTACAAGAAGAGATTTCATGAAAGCCTCAGCCACTTTCTCATTGGCGGCAATGACAAGCCCGATGAGCAAAGTCTTTGCAGCAGGTTCAGATAAACTGCGTATCGGTCTGATAGGTTGTGGCGGCAGAGGAACCGGCGCCGTGGGTGACTGCATCAAAGCAGCTGACAACGTAGAGATATACGCAATGGCTGATCTGTTCAAGGACAGAATTGACAACGCAATTAATCTTATGAAAGTCGGTAGCGATTGGATTCAAAAAGTTGAGGACCCAAGTAAAATAAACATAACCGAAGAAAGATGTTTCAGCGGTTTTGATGCTTTCCAGAAATTACTCGCCATTGATGAAATTGACATAGTAATACTTGCAACTCCTCCAGGATTCAGGCCTCAGCATTTTGAAGCTGCAATAAATGCAGGTAAACATGTTTTCATGGAAAAACCCGTAGCGGTTGACCCCTTCGGTGTTCGTTCTATTATTAAAACAGCCGAGCTTGCCGACCAGAAAAAACTCTGTGTCGTCGCAGGAACTCAAAGACGTCACCAGAAACATTACATCGAGATTATGAAAAGAATCCATGATGGTGACATCGGTGAAATAGTCGCCGCTCAATGCTACTGGAATGGCGGTGGAATGCTGAATTGGGGACCTGCCAATAACCCGCAGTGGAGCGAAATGGAACGTCAATGCAGAAGATGGTATTTCTACGACTGGATCTGCGGGGACCATATCGTTGAACAGCACGTTCATAACCTTGATGTTGTCAACTGGGCATTCAACGGCATCCCCGAAAAATGTCTGGGCATCGGCGGCAGACAGGTAAGAACTGCTCCGGAATACGGCAACATATACGACCACTTTACAGTTGAATATGAATACCCCAACGGTGCGAAAATTACAAGTATGTGCAGGCAGTTTGACGGATGCACAGAGAATGTCTCCGAAAGAATCGTAGGAACAAAAGGTGTTGTCTATCTCGATGGCGCAACTGGTAAAATAACAGGCGACAAACCTTTTGAACCAGTAGAAGCCTCTCCGAACCCATACGTTATCGAACATGCTGACCTTATCGCAGCTATCCGCAACAATGAACATATCAATGAAGGAAAACGTGTCGCAGAAAGCACACTGACTGCAATAGCAGGAAGAATGAGCACCTATACTGGCAGGGCTTTAAAATTGAGCTGGGCTCTCAACGCTTCCACATTGAATCTCACCCCTGAAAAATATGAGTTTGGTCCAATGAAAACAAACCCCGTCCCCATGCCAGGAATAACTCAATTGATTTAATTTATAACATTAAACAACCAAAGGCTCCGAAATCATATTCGGGGCCTTTTTTATTTCCACGTCTTCTGCTTAATAAAAAGCATCCGAACAACCATTCAGTCATAATCATTTGGACGAATTGTTTTCAAGTCTGTTTATTACCCAATCCTTAGCCTGCTGTTTCGTCGTAATTTCTTCTTCAAGTTGAGCAATATATAATTGTTTTGCCAACTCACCAAGACCAGGTCCCTCCACTGCACCCAATTCCTGCAACTCATCTCCATTAAGCAGTGGAACCGGACTGTAATCAATATTGCCGAGTGATTTTATTCTCTCTTTAATCGCAATCAGACGAAGCACCCCTGTTTCATTTTCGGTTTTCTGTATTGCCAATTCAAATTCATAAAGATCTTCGAAATATTCACAAGCAAAAAATGTTTTCAACTCTGACAAAGACATGTTTACATTTAAGAGCCTGCCCCTGTTAGACAGCAAATACTTTAACTTCGTATTCTGCTTTCTGCTCAGACTTAGAACATCGCATTTATTTATAGCATCTTCAGTTTCAACTCCCGCCAGAAACCCCGCCAGCCCCACGATAAACTCTATATTGATAGGCATCTGATTCAGCACATTTATCCCTGCCATCGCAGATTCAGCATCATAGTTTTCAAATATAGCCCCTGATAACCCGCTGTCAAAAAGCATTTCCGCCGCATACGATTTTGCCGGACATGTAAGTATGCCCTCAAGCTCCATTCGGATTCTCTCTCCGCTTATTTTCGATATCTTTTCCGAATTGTCACAAACACCCTGCCATGTTTGTTTGTCTATTTTAAAACCAAGCTGAGCAGAAAACCTCACTGCACGCAGCATCCGTAAATAATCTTCCTGAAATCTCTGCCGGGCATCGCCGACAGTCCTTATTATTCGCTTGTCCAGATCTTCACGCCCATTGAAATAATCTATGACCTTTTCCCCCACCGGGTCATAGAACATCGCATTAATGGTAAAATCACGCCTGCTCGCATCTTCGCGGGCTGTCGTAAATGCAACTTCAGTCGGATGTCTCCCGTCGGCATAACCAGATTCCGTCCTGAACGTCGCAACCTCTATCTGCAGCTCATCAACAAGAACAATAACAACTCCGAATTTTGCACCAACCTCCAGCGTGCGTCTGAATAACTTTGAAACTTCATCTGGTCTGGCACTCGTAGCAACATCATAATCCTTGGCCTCTCTGCCAAGCAGCATGTCACGAACACATCCGCCGGCCAGCAACGCTTCAAAGCCTTGCTCTCGTAATTTCTTGATTATTATTATCGCTGCTTCTTTATTCGTCATCTTATATCATATTGAAAAATAGCAACCGCATTTATGCCCCACTTCCTGCGGTCGATCTGTTTTAAAAATCCATATTTCTCCAGCAGATCAACGCACTTATGGGTTCTGATAATAACTATCGCATCAGGAGCAAGCTGACTCTGCAAAACTTCTAACATATCTGCGAACTGAGAAGTTTCACTCACATCTTTTGTAAGAGGAAATGGCGGATCAATCGAAACAAATTGATATTTTTCCTCTACAACAGGAGCTCCTGATTTAAATGCATTTGTCCGAATTACCTTGGACTCTTTTACAAACCCAGCTTTGGCAATGTTCTTTTCTAACACTGCCACGACCCTCGAATCTTTTTCGATAAACGTACAAAACTTCGCTCCCCTGCTCAAAGCTTCCAAACCTATGGAACCAACTCCGCTGAAAACATCCGCAACTGTCATATCAACAGGAATATCGTATTTATACAAAACACTGAAAACCGACTCCTTCACCCTGTCAGTGATAGGTCTGGAAACATCACCTTTCGGGCTTAACAATCGTAATCCTCGTTTTTGACCAGCTATTATTCGCATTTCTTAAAAAAATCCTTCATTTCAACTGCATAATTTCGAAAATCCGCCGCTGAAAGTGTAACAGTTTTCCACTTCGGACTTCTTACCTTCATATTTTTTTTATACTTATCAAGCTCTATACAGAAAAACAGATACCTCTTCCCTTTATATTCATAAACCTCTCTGCCGTCAAAATCAACATCAACATTTTCAACTTCATAGGCAAAAATAAACACCGAACAGTGCCCTTCACCAAATATTTTTTGCCAGAATTCAATGTCTGTAATATCAGTCTCAGTTACCCAGCATTGCAGAGATGTCAGCTTTTCAAAACTCGTGCCTTTAAACTTTCTGCCCTTAACGTCTGCTATAATAGTATTACCATTACCAGCATCAACCAGATAATCAAAGCTTTTAATGCTTGCCTTGCCAAGCCTTGCTCTCTTGGTCTCATCAATCCGAGTATACTTAACGTGATTATCTATAAGCCAGTTCTCAAAGACCAACTCGTAATGATTTGAACCTGTAGTTCTCATTTTTATTCTTTTATATTATCTAAGCTCTTTAAGAAATCGTCCGCCTTAACAAGCTTCTGCTCACCTGTCTGCATATCCTTAATAGCAAACTCGCAATTTTCAATAAATTCACTGCCGATTATTATCGTCTTTTTTGCATTTTGCTCCGATGCCTGTTTTAGCTGTTTAGCAAGCTTATTTGATTTATAACTGAAATTGGCACCAAGCCCCGCTGTCCTTAGTTTCGCAGTTGTCTTTACTACTTCAGATGCAAGATTCTCATCTGTATAAGCAACGAAGTAATCAAGCTGTCTTGTAGGCATATTGTCTTTCAGCAAACCTCTTTCGCGAAGCAGAATTTCCAGCACACAATCTCCCATCCCCATCCCCGTACCTGTAATTTCAGGACCGCCGAACTGCTGCAGAAGATTATCATATCGTCCCCCGCCGCAAATCGCTCGAAGCTCACCAACAGCATCATGTATTTCAAAAACAATGCCCGTATAATACGCCAAACCCCTTACGATACTCATATCAAATACGCAGTAGTCAGCCACTCCCATTTCACCAAGCAGTTTAAAAAGCCTTTGAACTTCATCAACCGCTCCCTGAGTCTCAGCGTCAAGTTCCACAAAATCACCAAGTTGGTCAGGCGACCCGACATTCATCATCTTTATTATTTTTCCGATGATCTCCGTACTGCTGATAATTTCTGAAAGCATTTCTCTAAAAGCTTCTTCACTTATCTTTGATTTTTTATCAAGCACCGGATAAAGTACGTCAAGCTTTTCCTTTTCGATACCAAAACTTGTCAACACCGCAGCAAGAAGTTTCCTGCTCGATATCTTCGCCTTTATAGCATCACTGCCAAGACCAGCACTGCGAAGATAATCCAACGCCGTAAAAATCACTTCCGCATCTGCAACAACATCTTCAACACCGATGATATCAATGTTCCATTGAAAAAATTCACGAAGCCTCCCCTTTTGAGGCCTTTCAGCACGGCACAACCTCGGCGATGAAAACCATTTTATAGGCCTCGACAATGCATTGATCCTCTGGTTCACCATCCTCGCCAAAGTCGGTGTTATCTCCGGACGAATCGCAAGCTTTCGATCCCCACGATCCGTAAAATTAAAAAGCTGGTCAACAATCTCGTCTCCGCTTTTAATCTGATACATCTGCAGATACTCAAAGATAGGACCTTCATATTCCTCGAAACCATTACGCAGAGAAGACTGCTTCCAGCCATCAAGAATAAAATTATGAACTGCCATATCTTCAGGGTAAAAATCCCTTGTGCCTTTTACTGGCTTAATCTCCATCTTTATTTCTTTCTAAGCTTTTGAGCTTTCTTTTTTGCCGCTATTCTTTTTTCTACTTCCTGTTTGCTATTGTTAACTTTGTTATCAAACTTAACCTTGATATATTCAAGCATCTGCTTATCATCTGTGAAATGAAGCTCATAGTCATATTCACCTTCAATCAGGTCACAATTATGCGTTGCATATTTCCTGCATATCTTGGGTCTTTCCTCATAATTGTTGCACTTGTAAGTTTCATCACAAAGATACTTACACTTATTCTGAATATTAATATACCAATCGCCGCCTTCAACAAAAACACTCGTATTCCCATGACAAAGAAACCATCTTATATCTTCATAATCATCTCTGTCCTCAGGCGTTTCAATAGGCAATGCAAAATATCTGCAGCAAAGTCCGGTACACTTCCCACAAGGATGTTTTTTAACTTTCTTCTTGACCATAAATTCTTAGCTCCTAAAACCTTAAACACCGGATTATAAAGACTTACACCCAATCCGTCAAGAACGGTATTTGTATGTTTTAAAATCAACCTCAGCAATTCCAATACTTGCCTGAAACGGGAGTTTGTATCGTTATTATTCCAATACTGTCGTATAAAAATATAGAATTGATGTAATGAAATAAAAAAGTCCGCCGTAACCAAAGCTATCGGCGGACTGTAATTTCATATCAACTTGTTATGTTGATGTTACAAATGAAAACTTCTTAGGCTTTTTTAGTAGCAAGCTGAGCCTTATTATATTTCTCATAAGACTTATACTGCTCGTTGAAGTAACCACCCTTCATCGCTCTTGTACTAAACAGTACACAACCAACAACCTGGGCATTAACTTCTCGCAACTCCCTCAGGGTCCTCAAAGCTGCTCCGCGTTTTGTCATAGCGGCATTGAACACCACAATCGTGCCATCCACGTTCCTGGCAAGAACTTTAACGTCACTAACAAGCAATACAGGCGGACCATCAATTATGATATAATCATATCGGTTTCGATACTCCTCAATAAGTTGCTTCATCTTGTCTGAACTGAGAAGTTCAGCGGGATTACAAGGCGATTCTCCTGAGCAAACCAGGTCCATACCTTCTACATTACTCTTTTTAACAACTTCGCCGCTGCCGCACTCCCCCTTTAAGAAAGAGCTTAACCCTAAGCCGAAATCACTTTCGGAATCCTGAGAATAAATACCACACAGGCTCGGCTTCCAGAAATTAGCATCTATCATCAACACTTTACTTCCACCGGCAACCAAAGTCATTGCAAGATTAGATGCCACTGATGTTTTACCATCACCTGCCATACCACTGGTAACCAATATCGCCTTTGAACCCTGCGCAGATTCCGACAACTGTATATTCGCCCTGAACCTGCGATATGCTTCACTTATAATCGTATAAGGTGCTAATGTCGTCACCTTAAACATATTTACTCCCTTAACATGGTAGTCCTCTGAAGAATCAGGAATTACACCCAGCAAAGGAACATGAAGATATCTGCTTATATCCGCTGGTGTCCTGACCGTATCATTCAACAACTCTATAAGGAACGCCAACCCAACACCTAACATGAACCCAAGAATAAAGCCGGCAGGCAAAAATATTTTCATCTTGGGAAAACTGATTTCCAATGGTGCCGGAGCCAAACCCACAGACTGAACTTTAGGTGTCTCGGGATCACTGTAAAGGGTTTTCATTTTTTCGATCTGTTCTTTGAGTGAATTAAGAGTGTCTTTACGTTCATCCCTGATTACAACACGCTTTTCATACTGAACCTTTGCCTGATCATAGTCAGCCTGCTTAGCTACACTGACACCTCTCATCCTTTCAAGTTCGTCATATCTGCTCATCAAAACAACAAGATTATCCTGTGCATTTTTCAGATTAGATTGGCGAACCTGCTCTGCTATCTCAGCCTTTCTTATACTCCTTTTTTCTTTTATCTTTTCTATTGTCTCTTTTGCCTGTTGTACTAACCTGTGGTTCTCTCCAAATTTCGTAAGCATCCCGGCAAGACTTGACTGCTGCAATGCAAGTTGCTGAGCAAGAAGTGTCATAACTGGATCTGTCTCAATTTGATTTTCTACCTGCTCATTAATAGGACCCTCTGCTTGTTTTTCCAGAGTGACGATATTAGACTTAACCTGGCTTATTGACATTCCAAGGTCATTCTGTTCGGTTTCTAGGTTTTGTAACTTATCTTCAAGGATAGTTCTATAGCTCCTCGCTTCAAGATCTTCAAAACCCCATTTTGCCCTGACCTCATCAAGAGAAGCTTCAGCTGCATCTAATTCTCCCTTAACTCTTATTCGCTGTTCTTCTAGGCTGGTAAGTTTTTCCTCTATTTCGCCTCTTTTAGCACTTCCCTGAGATGAAATGAACATGCTTACCATTTCATTTACAATCAAAGCTGCTTCGTTAGCATTTTTGCATGTCATCGCAAGTCTGACATAGTCTCCATCCCTCAGAGCAGAAACATTAAAGTTACGTTGTAACTGCTTAACACCTCTTGAGATACTTTCACTTTTATATTCACCCAAACTTTGGAACCACTTGGTCGATTGTACAACATCTCTACTAAGTAAATCCTGAAAAGTACTTTGCTGTCTTATCAGAGAAGCTATAGACTGCCTGCTGCCATATTCAATATCCTTGCTTGCACGAATACTGCCAATAACCGTTGGATCCTTCTCTATAGGAGGCAGTACTTTTATATAAGTCTCAGCTGTATATTTGGGGCTGTATGTACTAAGAAGATAACAGCTTGTCACACCGGCAATTACTCCAAATGTCGTCAATGTAAATATAAGCAGCAGATGCCTTCTTATAATTCCCATGATTTCTTTGGGTGTCATAGCCAATGTCCCCGATGCTGGCGACTGAGGTCTATTTATAGGTCTTTGTATTTGTTCTGCCATGATTAAATTCCAGTAAAAAATCCGTATTATTTTGGACCAAGTAAAAAAACTCTACTTACTCAGCCTTTCAATAGCTTTTCTGATTTCTGCTTTTTCTTCTTCAAGCATCGTTTTATCTCCAATCTCTAATGCCTGTTGATAAGCCGCAACTGCCTCAGATGAACGACCAAGAGCTTCTTTTATGACTCCTAGATGCTTATAAACATCACTCGGAGCAGAAATACTATCTTTCTCATATTGCTGCAAAGCTGACTGCAAATATTCCTCTGCTTGTTTATTTTTACCATTTTTAAGCAGAACATAAGAATAAGTATCCATAATATTAGCATTATTAGGCATCAAATCATAAGCACGTTTGCCATATTCTAATGCCTTATCCAGCTTTTCACCCGTCTCTGCAAGCATATATGCAAGGTTATTCAGAACACTTATGTTATTCGGCATTTCAACTAAAAGACTTTCATACTCTCTTATTGCTTTTTGTAAATAAACTTTATCGGAAGTCTTCTTGTAAGCCAGCTCTAGTACGCCAACTTTTTGTCCTATATATTCCGTCTTCCTAATATTATCGGACCCAACTATGGCTATACATTTATCTATATACTCAACTGCCTTGTTGTATTGGCCGTTTATCACCGAAATATTAAACATCGAAAAATTAGCATATAAAGATTCGGGATTAGCTGTGAGCTTTTCCTGACAAATACTAACAACCTCTTCTGAACCAATCAGCCCGTATACTTTTTGCAGCATTTCAGAAGCATAACTTTCATTCACTTCTGCTTTATCAACTGCTTTTCTGCAATATTCTATAGCGGTCTTTTTGTCACCTGATGCCAACTGAGCCTCTGCCATTCTGAAATATGCTAACGGGGCAAATTCACCATCAATATACTGTCTTCCTAGTTCAAGAACTTTGCTGTATTCCTTTTGACGAACAAGAATCATCAGGTAACCGTCAAGTGCCATTGCTTTATCATTGCCGGTCTTGTTGCTAATATCCCATGCCTGCTTATAAAGCTGTTCTGCATTGGCCATATTTCCCTGGGAAACTGCAAACGCACCTGCTTTATTGTACCAATAGACACTGTCTGGATAATCCTTAAGCATTTCACTGTAAAACTTCTGAAGAAGATCCTTCTTACCTGAACGAAGGTATATTTGCTCAAGCATTCTCTTGGCACCCGATGGAGCCGTTACAACGTCAGCAGTATTTACTAACTCAGTAATAGCTTCATCTTCTTGGTTGGACCTCAGATACGCTTTGGCTAGAGAAATCCTGACACTTGGTTCATCATTAAGCATCTTACTTTGTTTGAGATCACTGATTGCCTGGACATAATTGCCCAACATCAGGTTAATCTCACCTTTGAGCCTCCAACTCGTGAAATCATTCTCATTTTTTTGAACATTTAGCTTTGCCAGCTCAGATGCCTTATCAAGTTGCCCCTGAGACATCTTCAGCCATGTTTCAAGAACAAGTACCTTTTCATTATCAGGATATTTGGACTTAAACAACACTAGCTCTTCTTCAGCCTCTTTTATGAGCCCGACTTTTAAATACGCTCGAATCTTGAAAAGTCGATTCTCTTCATTTTCTTCCAGTGCCAACAACTCATTTGAATATTTTTTAATACCTTCAACATTAGATTGGTTTTCTGCAACAAGCAATTCACCTTTTACAACATCCAAATCTTTAGGCGATTCTTTATATAGCTTATCGAGCACTTCCTTAGCCTTACCTATTTGTCCACTCTGATAATAGTGACTCCAAACCATCTTGGAATCGCCTGACTCATCAATCAATTTTTTAGCTCTATCCTTTTGGCCGATCTTATCGAGAAATTCAGCATAGTTATAAAGAACCGTCTTATCTGAAGGATCGATCTGTTTCGCTTGCTCGTATGCCGATTCTGTCATTTCAAACAGTGCTTTCTGACGAGATGTATCTGCCTCTGCAAATCCTAACTTGCTTGTCAGTCTGGCAAGAAGCAAAGCATTTTCTACGCTTGGACTCGCTTTTTGAAGTCGCTGTCTGATGGACAATGCACGCTCTGGTTCATCAACACTTATGTATTCCGCATATAAACTACGAAGCTGAACATCAACAGGATTCAATATCATCGCCCTTTCCAGAGCTGTGCGGGCTTCAAGCTTCTGATCTGAAGAAACAGCACTGCCAAGTTTTTCATTTCTAAGATAAATTGCAACTGCAACATCTCTTGCGATATCGCCGTTTGTAATATTCAGAGAAGCTGCTTTTCTGATATCTTCAAGTGAAGCATGGTCATTACCAAGTGAAGCATTTACTTTACTTCTAAGCATATACCCATACGAAAAAACTGGTCTCTTTGTAATACAATCATCGAGCCTTAATAATGCATCTTTGTAATCCTCTTTAGCAATTGAAATCCTAGCACCAAAATACTGCCCATCGCAGGAATCAATATTATAATGCCTTGCAACATCAGCAGCCTTCTGTGCCTGCTCAAAATCTTTCGAAGATAAAGCAATTTCAAAAAGATAACTTATCGCTGACGTTTGCTCCGGAGTAATTGCCTGACTTAGATCCCAGGAATCTAAATTTATAACCTTTTCAAATTCGCCCTTGGCTTGTTCAAAATTATTTTCCCTCTGATAAAACGCTCCCATATTCATGGCTCTTTTTACAGGATCAGCTATTTCACTGATAACCTGTTGTTCGAGTTCCTTGCGTCTGGAATCTGTTATATTCGTTACATCTGGCTCATCAAGTGTCCTGCGATAAAAATCCATATCTGGATCTGTACCCTTTTTACTCAGACTGGCATCAACAAAAGCTTTAGCCTCAGCAATCTTACCCTGTGTAACATAATGATCACAAACTACAAGAACATAACCATTCTCAACTTCATTCGGATCCTTGCTCTGTATCTGTTTTAAAACTTCAGCCAAAGAATTATTATATCCGTTTAATTCATCTTCGACCTGTTGAGTATTTACTTTGTCAGCACTTCCACCCTCACCTTCATTCAACTTATCAAGAGCTAATACCTCTTTCGATTGCCTGATCTGACTGAAAATCAGTAACGCTTTTAATTTCAGTTTCTCAATTTCTGATAAATTTGCTTTTGAAAGTTCTTCCTGGGCTGCATCAAACTGTTTCGATAATATCTGTGCTGTTATTGACAGCCGCTGACTCCTCTCATTTACTACTCCTCCACTCATCTCATATGCTTTGACCGCATTTAAAACTTCACCATATGCATTAAATCGTATAAGTATATCACCATAATCTAAAAATACATCTGGTATATCCCTTCCTATACCACTAGGACCAACAAGAGCGTTCCTGTAAAATTCTGCCGCTGCTCCCAATTCATCGGTCTTGTCAAAAATCTTCGCAAGACGGTATGAAAGACCAGCATCACTCTTTCCTGTAGAAATAACCTGCTCATAAATGCCATACAGTTTTCTGATAGCATCATCCTTGTTACCTTTAACAAGATCAAGCATGCCATTCCACTTTACAACTTGAGGCTCTTCACCACTACCATAAATCTGTTCTATATTATAAACGACTGTCTCAATTTTCTCCTGCAATTTCTGTTTTTCAACTTCATCAATACCATCGGTCAAGGCCCTATTAACATAGCAATCTGCAAGAAATGTACATATAGCTATCCTGTTCGTTTTATTTGACCACTTGCGAGGACCTTCTGTATCCTGGGCTTCAGGAAGCTTTAAGGCCGATTCCGCTAACTCTATTGCCTTTTCTGAATATTGCAAATCGTTAGTATATCTGAATTTTTTATAATTTAGTTGTGACATATTTAAAACATACAGAATATTCCCGGCATCCAATTCAGATGCTTTTTGGGCCGCTGCAATAGCCTCGTCAATCTTCGAAAAACCCAAACGTTGATAATATTCTGCAAGACTGGCATATACTATAGCGTCGTTAGGAAATCTTTTAACAACTGCAAGATATTCAGGTTCTAACGCAGTAACTTGCTCCATTGTCTGAATTTTCTTGAATGCTAATTTCGACCTGAGATCATAAACATATGCTTTCGGATTAGAATCAGCATTTTTTATCGCATCTTTAAATAGCTCTTCTATCTGAGCAGATGCTTTCTCAATTTCATCTACGCTGCCTCTTGAAGCAAGTAATTGACCCTTGTAACTTATTGCCTGTGCAAGATACCAGTAAACATTAACATTGTCAGGCTGTTCCTTGCGAACCTTTTCAAGGTCATCAATAGCTCGCAATAAAGATGCATCAGGGTCTGTCATTGCACCTCGGACAACATTTTCAAGAACCGACCTGCCTCTTAACAAATACAAATATGGTTTCAGCTTACCATAGAACATATCTTTATCTTCAAGCTGGGGAATTACCCATTGCGAAACATTTTCATTGGACAAATCGTTCCCGTCTATTTTTTCAATAAGCTCCGAACTTTGACTGCCAAGCTCCTTCCAGAGTGTATCGCTGCCGGAATTGGCCATTATATAAAGATAATTCAGGCGATTAAGACGAGCCTGAATATTACCTGTGTCTATCCGGATAATCTCGTTCCAGCACCCCATAACATTGTTCCAACGCCCCATATCCATATAGGCATTAGCAAGTTTAAACAAAACGTTAACTTTGAAATCATCATCCTTAGCTAATGCACGGGCTTTTAAAAGATAATGTGTCCCTGTCTCATAATCCTTCTCAGCTATTGCAATCTCACCATCTTGGAGATATTTCTCAGGATCTCTGCTGATATACAAAAGCCCCGCAATCGCAACTAAAATCGCAAACATTACAATTATTGAACCAATAATAGCAACTTTTTTATTTATTCTTTTCTTCGCCATAATTATTTCTTCCTTTCGAAAAATCTGATGTTACAGATTCTTATCTTCTATGATTCACTAATTCTTTAGATTGTCTTTTCCTTCAGCCTGCAGAGAAAGAGGCAAATGTTCCTTCTCCAAAATTGGTAAAATTACATCCAATAGCTTTTTACTCGCCTGAGTTGCTTCTTCTTCCTCAGGATATGAATAACTACCAAATTCATTGTTAAAATAATTCCATT
Source organism: uncultured Pirellulales bacterium (assembly GCA_964492365.1). Taxonomy (GTDB): domain Bacteria; phylum Planctomycetota; class Phycisphaerae; order Sedimentisphaerales; family Anaerobacaceae; genus JAGLTN01. The sequence goes on from CAZBKA010000044.1 coordinate 14,651, forward strand.
CTATTTTGCAAAAATAGGAATACTTACCAAATATATTTTTATTCAAAATCGTCCTGGCCTGATTCCTTGTGTTGGCATAAACATTATTCACACTGAAAACATACATCACCGGAAATTTACTATCACTTTCCAACGAATTACTGCTGATACGTGAAAAAACCAGATAACGACAGGGAACCTTCTCTACATGATCACCTTTATTAACTTCAATCTCAATGCCATCCGAAACAAGCCTCTGGTGACCGCTGCCGGCATAACATTCTTCCGGAACATGTGGAACCCTGTCTGGCAAATTGTAATATGTTATAAATAACGAACATTTACGAACCGCACTCGCTTTATCAGCCTCTGTATCTTCGAGCACCCATTTTATATAGTCCTCTGTTCCAAGGCTTTCTACTATTTCCTTATTTGCTATCTTGCTCTTGTCAAGCACCTTATAAGGACCAAGACCTTTTTCATCAAGCAAATCAAGCGATTTCCGTATCTCCAAAGGCGTTTTCTTAAGGTAAACACCGAATTTCTTAACCGCTAACGACATTACACCTGCCGCAAAAGCAAGAACAAAAAAGCAGATCAAAAACGATGGTTGCATATAATAATGAAGAAAACCGCTTTTACCCGACACCGGTTCCATCAAATCGTTCTGTATTGTCTTAATATTATTATCTTCTATATTCTGCATTTAAGCAGACTCCTTTTCATAAAGTAAGGAAATCTGTCACTTTAATTCGACTTACGAACTATAATATCCTCTTTTATCTCATTGGTTTCATCAACAAACAAATTAGACATGAACCATCCTATGAAACCATACAGCAAAAACGCAAGAGGAAGCATTAATATACCAAGCATATCATGGTAAATACCTTGAGCATATTTAGGTGCAATAAGAACATAAATAAATCCGGTTACTGTAACTCGAACAATATTACAAAATATTGCTATCGGAACAGTACTTACCAAAAGCACCAGTCTCTGCCATACAGGTCTGTAATGAAGATATGCCATTGCAACACCTAATGCAAAAAATGCCATAAGAAGCCTCATCCCGCTGCATGCCTCCGCTACATCCAACGCAGGTTCAAGCTTTTGACCTTTATAAACCACATCAATAACTACTCCATTTGCCGTAGCATTCATCCCGCTTACAAGATTCAGCAATGCTGTCGCTGCCGCCGCTGCTATCTTACGCATTGGCATAGATGCTGCAACATAAAGCCTTTGTGGAAGCGGAACCGCAAAAACAAGAAATGCAATTGGAAGCCATGTATATTTCAATAATGCCCAACCGCCTAAAAATAGAACTATCGCCCCAAGGGTAGCTATCATACCTATAGGCTTCAAATAACCATACTGGAAATGAACTATATTAAGAGGATAAAATATCAAACCGCAAATCAAAAACAATAAGCCCAGATAACAAGGTTTGGTCTCTAAACTTACAATCTCTTTTTTATGCTGGTTTATAAAATACAAACTAAACAACGGAATCAGAAATCCATGGGACCAGCTCGGATCTGTAACCCACTCACCAACTATGCTTCTTATCTCATTGTTAAATATAAAATAAAACAGCAATCCTATTACAGAGATTTTGATGTAAGTATGTACGCTCAGCTTACCCCATCCCTGGTATAAACTATCCATAGTCGACACCTTTGAACTTTTTGATTCTATGTTATTCTCCATAATATAATTAAACAACTTTTTTAGAAGAAGCTGAATGGTCTGCTCGTTCCATAATCTCTGTCTGCAAAATTGCGATCATAAATAAACCCAAATCCGTAGGTTGCTCTGAACGCATTTCTTAAAACTGCACGCCAGATCGATGTCGGATGTGTACCAACATTTACCAGGTCATTAGGTTTAATAAAGAAGTCTGGTTGTTCACCCCTGGCTATCTTGTCCAGATCAACCATAACCGTCTCTTCCTTTTCCTTTCCAATTCTTCGCGTGACTTCGCACTTCTTAGGCCAAGCCAAAGAGCCTAATCCGCCCGCAGATGCAATTGCCATCTTCAATGTCATTGGTCTTCCAGTTAGATTAATATTGCCCTGAAAATTGCAATTACCCATAACATAGAATTCACCTATTATATCAACAGGCACATGTATACTATCGCCAGGTCTTATAACTACATTGTAACGTGGATCACCGCCAAGAAGTTTGTCAGCAGGAATCCTGATAACACGAACCTGAACTCCACCCTGACCTATGCTCTCCCAGTCAAAACCTTCTTTCCACTCTTTCTCATTAGGTTCTGCAGCCTTTTGCGCTGCCTTTGCAACTTCACCAACAACTTCTGTTTCACCTCCGCCTACATCAATTGGAACCCATTTACCATCCTTGAAAACCCATTCTACCCTGCCGCTCTGTTCCGCTTTTATAGGCTCTGCAATCGTCTCACGCTCACTGACAACTGCTTCCTCCTGAATCGGTTCTAGTTCCGTAGCTTCTTCTGCCAAAGGTTCAAAGCCCTCAGGCAATGCAACCTCAGACAATTCTTTATCCGTAATAACATCTGATGCACTTATTACCAAAACATCAGAATCTGATGTCTTCCCAGCCATCGGTGCAATTAATTCAAGCTTTTTGTCTGTAGTATCAGGCAAAAAACCCTCATTTTCCATAACACCTTGGTTCGACATATCTTCTTTACCCGTTATCTGTCGGGAAACATAAATATAACTGATATTGAACTGGCTTATACCACCTGCCAGCGAAAGAGCGTCTGTCAAACGGAAATCATATCTTGGTATTTCATACCTGTTTGGCGTTGGAATTCCATTGCCAAGAATCGAGAACATCCGCTGTTGTGAACTAAGCAATGTGACAACAACCGATGGATCTTTTAAAATGTTTGGTGCTAGTATTTGCTTTATTTCTTCCTCAAGCTGCGATTCCGTCAAACCTTCAGCTTCAACAATACCGACATCCGGGATAGATAATTTTCCCGTTTCCGTAACAATGTAGGAATTCTCCGCTGAAACACCTTCCTGGAAAAGTTCAAAAATAGTAACTCTTACAACATCTCCAGGCCCAAACACATAGTCTGTATCATATGCAATTACGTCTTCAGGCTTTGGTTCTTCACCTGATTCCCAGGCAACTGGTGCCTCTTCAGCAACGCCAAGTGTGTTGAGAATAACATTAACTGCTGGTACCGGTCTGAATCTGCCTACCTGGCTTGGGTCCAGAAAGTTTTCGCCGCAACCAGAGAGAAAAACAACCGATATCATAAAAATCGTAACAAACACTGTTTCAAGTATTTTTTTCATTTCACCAAATCATCCCAATAAATTGTGAAAATTATTTCAGCTTAAAACTTAAAAACACTATTTCTGCTTTTACACGAACTGATTTATCGGTTCACTTGACAACTCTCTTAAGTTTTTTTAGCGGATAAAGAACACCGGAAATGACAATGCCAAACAGTGATTTTAAAAACAGTTTAAACACTCCAAGGTCCTATAATCCAGAACACAAACTCCCTTTTATTAACAAAATAAACCCCTCCCATAAATAAACTTAACTGCTTATTTAAAAAAGAGTTAGATGTGCTGACACAACAAAAACACCCCCTCTGTGTATGCATAACAATACACCAGGTAGGTAAAATTGTGAATCTTTTGAAGTTTAGGAGATTATCTGCTCTTATCGCAAATCAGGAACTTAAGACCGATAATCATTTAAGGTCAAATATAGATAATCACCGCTTTTTGAATAAAAATTTTTAATAAAAAATGCTTTTTTTAACAATTTCATGAAAATTAAATTGCCGCCTATGAAAAAGAACCTGTCAATTTGCCAAATTATCCCTCTCCATCGCCATTTTTAACGCAGAATTGGTTATTTCAAAGCCTTTCTCCCATTTATTATCACCCGAACGCATCTCCCCCACTTTAACAATATCAATCAAAACGTCGTTAACAGGTAATGATAACCCAATTATTATAGGCCCTAAAAAGCAGATTTAAGAAAAACCACCACCTGTCAAGATCAAGGCCTGTCATAGACCCTTACATAATCAACGGTAAAATAGTCTGGCAAAGTCGCTTTACTAATATCACCCGTAAATGCCGCAATCTCTTCGCTTAATATTATATATTCTTCAACTTGAGAAACACCCCCTGCTTTCGTTCGCCAAGTCTCTTTCCCGTCAACATAGTAAACATACTCATCCGCGGTCCAGTAAATACCAAAAATATGCCATCCCTTGCTTATACCAGCTTGATTGTAAACATAACCTTCACTTTTATGATGTTCCTCAGAATATCCATCCCAATGAAGTGTCTGCGCAATACTATCCTGGTCGAAGTGAGGCTTCTCCATAATATCAATTTCAGTACCGTCAGTTCCTTCGTTACCAACTTTACATACCGCACCACTGTAAATCCAGAATCCGGGCCAATGTCCCTGTTCCGTCGGAAACTTGCATCTCGCTACCCAATAGCCGCCCTTACGCTGAAATTTACCCTTCGTCTCTATCGCGCCGCTTATATACTTGTCACCATATTTACTCGTTCTTATTATAAGGTTCCCAGCTCCATCAACATAAGATTCACTCTTATACCAATAGCCGTCCCTGCGAGGATAATCTCCACAAATATCCCACTTATTCGGATTAATCTTGTCACCTTCAAATTCATCGTTCCATACAAGCGTCAATCCTTCATCTTTAAGGTCAGCAGCAATATCATCCCTGGGCATAAAAACGTTTTTCGATATATAATCACCCAACTGAATTTGCCCTGCTATATTAGGATGCAAACCATCATCGAAATTTTCAGGAGAAACAACATTAAGCAAACTTAAAAAACGAACTCCTTTTTCCGCCGCAACCTTTTCATACTCCTGTGACAATTTAACAAGACAAACCTGTGCATTATCAGCATAGCCCCTCTCAATATTAATTGGGGACATACCTTTTTCATTAACGCCGCACGGAGCAAGCAATACGATCTCTGCCTGTGGAATCTTGCCTTTTACATAATCTATCATCTTAGAAATATTCTTCACACAATTAGCAACTTTCTCATCTGTCCCGCGAGTAAGATCATTAACGCCGAGAAAAATAAAAACTATCGCCGAATCACCATGCTCTTCAACTGCCTTGGTAAACCCATCAAAATCTCCTGTTGTCCTGCCGCATGACCCGTAATTAACAAAATTATAATTCAGATGCCTCCTGCTCAAATTATCAACCCAGCAGTTCCCCCTCGCCCTGTCGCCCCATGTTATAGAATCACCGAAACAAAGAACCGTAGGCCCACTCTCGCATCTGCCCGTAGAAGTAATAACCATCACCATCGCTAAAACCAACAATACCAAACCATTTTTTCTATTCATCTACAAATCCTTTAATATAAAATATTGCAAGCCTTCAAATACGTCCAAACTTATATTCTGTTCAACATATTTTTTTAGTTGCGTCAGCAAAGACTTTAGATAATCATATAGGGTAGCTCTAATGATTGCTTTTGGTCGGCAAGTAGAATATTTTTGTATGCTGGCAAGGAAACAAATCAGCTTTAATTGTAGTTAAACCGGCTTTTGTCTGACGATGTCCTGAATCAAAAAGATTCGCTTGACCGACAAAATGAATTCTTAGAGGCATCCTATGGACATTACTGATTTATTTGGAGAATGCAAAAATGCAGGACCAGCATTACAAAAAACGTGGTTTCAAGGGACTAACCGCCCTGAGCAAATTAATTTTTATAGCAATATTCCTGACCGTCGCTTTTTTAATCTGGCAATTATCCGGAAAAGACAGCATCGCGCAGGCAAAACAGGCTGGTGAAAACACACTAAGTGACTGGATCACTGCGGTAGGTCAAATGTTAATCGCAGGTTTCATCTGCGCATACACCGCACATTTTTTCCTCCCCCACAAATTATTTGAAAGCAAGAACTTCTACTGCGCAGATTGTGGTCAGTTTTTAGGACATAAAATAACCCGATGCACAAACCCCTCCTGCCTCTCAAACCGATACACAACAGACCCCAACATGGCCGAAAAAGCAAAACTCAAATCACAAAACAAATAATTGAAAGAAAAAAATAATAATAAAAAACCAATCTGTCTCTTAATTTAAATAGCTTTTTATTTTGTCCCTGGAAAACACTTATTGATAGATTTTTCATTCTCTTCCGAATGCATATCTTCCCACGCTTTTTCGTTTTTCAAAACCTCATCCTTTATCTCACTACTGCCATGAGCATTAACATATTCCTTAGCCTCGTCATAATATAAATCACCCATTTCTTTCAATACATTAAAAGCAAAATGTCTGTATAGAAGGTTTTCTTCTCCCTCCTTCACCATTTGTTCAGCTAAAAATCGCCCCGCCTCTTCAGAAGGAAATTCAGCAAATAAAGAAAATTCCATAATAGATAATCCCTTATCTTTTTCTTTTTTTATTATTTCCAATAATTGTTTTCCTAAGCTGACCTTTTTAGATTCTGGGATATTTGTAAAGTTTCTTAAAGAATATGCTGCATAATATCTGAAATCTCTGTCATCATCCTGTAAAAATTCAAATAAAATATCTACTATCTGTTCTGTTTCGATTGGCTTTGCAGACATGGCGGCCAAACCAACTCTTTGAAAGCGTCTGTTTGGTGACTTAAGAACAGATATTATCTCCTCTTCTGTTGGCTGCTTTGCTTCCAAAAAAAAATTTCGCATTTTTTCCATTCTATCCCAAGCTCGCCTGGCACTATTTTCTCCAGCAAAACCATTTGCCAAGTCACTTCTTGCCTGATCAAATTTTGATGCACATCGAAACCACGCTTTCCCCTCAACCCCTGACTTGAATGGACATCCTGAAATAAAAAGAGAAAGCCCCGCAACCAACCATATCGCATACCTTATTTTATAGATTCCTCTCATGCTCACCTTACTTTTTAACAATTATTATCTATTTCAAAGCACCCCCCGACAATTTAAGTTTTTGTAATACTTTAGTCAAGTGTCAATTACGACTTGTCATTCCCGAGCAGGCGAGAATCCAGCATAAAACAGCTTCCGCCGTAAACCAGTTTTCTGCTTTTTTACAATATATTCCACAAGATTACCACGACTATTGCTGAGAGCTGTTACATTGCCAAGGCCGTCATAATGGTAATAATATGTT
>CAZBKA010000045.1:0-21779 GCA_964492365.1 uncultured Pirellulales bacterium
TGCTTGACCATCTCCTTGATTGCTTCTCTTGCTGGGCCTAAGTAGTGGCGAGGATCGAATTCTGCTGGTTTTTCAGCAAAGACCTGCCGAATCTTAGCAGTCATAGCCATACGAAGGTCCGTATCGATGTTAATCTTGCATACAGCCATTTTCGAAGCTTCTTTTATAGCTGATTCAGGTACACCCATAGCGTCAGGCATATTACCGCCGTACTTATTGATGAGATCCTTGAATTCTTTCAGAACGCTGCTGCTGCCGTGCATAACAAGCGGGTAACCAGGCATCATATCCGAAATCGCCTTGATTACATTTAGAGCAAGCTTAGGTGCAGTTTTAAACTTGAAAGCACCATGACTTGTGCCACAAGCAACCGCCAGAGAATCACAACCAGTTGCCTTGATAAAACGAACAGCTTCATTAGGGTCTGTCAGGTGCTTGCTGACATCATCAGCACTAATACCCTTAACGTCTTCCTCAATACCGCCAAGCTGACCAATTTCAGCTTCAACAACAACACCATGCTCATGAGCATATTCTACTACCTTTTTGGTAATTGCAACATTCTCATCAAAAGGCTTACTTGAGGCATCTATCATTACAGAAGTAAAACCATCATCAACGCACTGCTTGCAAGTCTCGAATGTATCACCATGGTCAAGATGCATAGCAATTGGAATGTCTGGGTTCTGTTTAACAGCAACCTCAATGATTGCTTTGAGATAATCCATGTTAGCATAAGAACGAGCACCCCTGGAAATCTGGAGTATCAGCGGAGCCTTTTCTTCGGCAACCGCATTCATGATTCCCTGCGTAATTTCCATGTTGTTGACATTGAAGGCCCCGACGGCATAACCGTTCTTATAGGCCATTTTAAACATTTTTTTGGTATCAACCAAAGCCATTTTTTTCTCCTTTTTTTACAAAACTTCTATAATTATTGATTTACTTTCAATTAATAGCCCGTCGGGCTTGTTATACCGGAATACCTTCTCTGACCCAACGACATTTCAGGCACTCCCTGAGGCCAGATACTTAAAGCTATCATCTGATCCTGCAGTGATTCGTCAGCACTGTAGGTAAATGAACAGAACATTCTATGATAGCGTCTAATCAATGTTACTTCACTTCTTACACCTTTACCATAATCAAAGTCATATTGCTGTGAAAACGTCACAGTATAACGAGGGTCAAGAATATATGTGATGGCAAAGGTGAAAGCATTAGATCCCTTTTCATGAACATTTTCAATCTCTGAATTAACATAAACCCTTCTCAAATATCGACTTCCAACATAAAAACTCATATTTGGCCAAACCATTCTGGAATAACCGACATTAAACTGCTGAACCACACCGCTATTAATATCATAATACATATCACTGAGAATCGCGGATGTGTCGCTTAGTCTCCATATATAGTCCGAACCTACATAATCACGCTTGACTCCCCAAGTTTCAAATCTACCAAAAGTATTCTCATCAAGATCACCATTATATATCTCCGGTGCAGCCATAACTCTCATCGGAACAATGGTTCTGTTCCAGATAAACCTGTCTGGACCTGATTCTTCAGGCTTTGCATCATTGTTAACAAAAGTAGCGTCAACATTGAGTCTCATCCAATCAACCAATTGCTGGTTGTCGGCAGGACCTCTCTTGGTTTGCAAACGTTGTTTAATACCAAAATTAATCAAATCGCGCTGTTCTACAACGGAATCGCTTTCGGCAAAACCTACCACAGTAACCTCTGGTTTAACAATATGCCGCAACTGGTTCAAATCCCAAAGTCTTGATTTGACATTCGGATAGACTTTATGGAACTGAGTACCCATTCTGATACCAGCCTCACCTACAACGACCGCCTCAGAACCGAATCTACCTGTGTTACTGCCGTCAACTAAAGTCCTTCTGAAACCACTTCGGTCATCATAACCAAAGGTACCTGCAACAAATGGCACTATCTTAAACGGGTCCGCTCTTAACGGCATATCAAACTCTGTACGATTGCTGGCAAATGTAAAGTGGTCCTCATCGATATTTGTATTGTTATCGTTACCGATCCTCTGCCTAAGTCTGCTTAACTCAGAATCATTGTACATCGTAACGGTATCATCAAAAAGCGATTGTCCGGTGAGGTGGTACTCTGCTGACGGCAATTCTTCAAGCTCATCAGCAAAATCATTCAACCTTGGCTTTGCCAGGAACGACAACGCCCAGTTATCTTCTATCCGTTTCAAGTGCACATATGTTTCTCTATAATTGCCTACGCTGAACTCATTACGATAATAGCTCTCAACAAAATTCTTATCTGAAACATAACTGATACCGGTGGTCAACTGCCAATTATAAGATAAAAACTGTCTGTGCACCCAATCCAACCTACCCCTGAGTTTTTGATCCGGCTCCAGATCATCTCTTGTAGCATGCCTACCAAGTTTATCTTTTCCGCTGTCATTTATTATATAGCCAAGAACTCTGCCGTAATAATCTTCTTTTTCATATTCGATTTCAGTACCTACACCAACACCCCTCTTGCTAAAATAATCAACAGCCAAAGTACTATCTGTTCCTTCAGGCTCTTTCCAGCCCATCAAACGTGCCAGATACCAGCGTGTTTCAACAGAAGTTCCCATCCTGCTGCTATGTCCAAAACGGACACTTTTCAAAGGCAGATCCGGCCTTTCCAGATTGCTTCTCAGATAAGGCCAATAAAAGATGGTTCGCTTGCCCATTTTCATGCGAATGTCACGCATCTGAGCATCATAACTGGTGTCTTTTATTTTCTCATCAATAGTAGTGGTATCAGCAATGTAAATACTGGAAGCTTCCAACGATGTTTGAGGTTGATTGAACTCACTGGAAGTAACGACGACATTTTCAGCGGCAAACTGATTTTCTGATACCTGCCTAAGCTTGTAAGCCCTTATATAAATAGGGATGCCGCGTTTAGGATCAAAAGTCCTCATAACAGAATTGACTGCGATAGCCTTTTTCTGTCTGAAGTCATAGTACATCTCGTCGGTACGAATAATACGCTGACCTTCAGTGAGTATAACATCACCAGCCATATAAATAGCCTCAATAGGGCCTGTAGCCAGTATATCTTCATCGGCCTCATTCTTTTCTACTTTCAACCCCTGTCCAGAGTAGTAAATAACCGCTTTGTCAGCTTGCAGTTCCAGCAGGTTTCCCATTTCATCACGTTTTTGAGAGAGGTAAAACCTCTGTGTAACAGTTGCAATATTCATACCGTCAGGTCCGACGATAGTATCCATTTCCCATTTCTGATCACCAACAGGAAATATTCTTACAGGATACCTAAATTCAGGTTCTTTATCTTCCGGCTTCGCCTTAACAGTGGAGCTGACAGGTTGAAATTGCTGCTCGTCCACAAATTTCTGTTCGGCTGCTGTTGCATTTTCAACAACGAGTGAACCTTTACCTGTTTTATTTTTGACAGCAATGCCACCAGAGTCTACTTTTTTCTGATCTTGCTCTACTCCTGCACCAACTGCTTCTTTTTCTCCAGGTGCCACACCATCTTCAGATGTCGTTTTTTCTCCAAGTGCTACATCTGCTTGTGGTGCTGCGTCTGGAGCTTTTGCGGTTGTTTCACTTTCATCTACAAATTTATCTGGTTTTGCTTTTTTAGCATTGGCAAGCTGAATTATTCCCTCATCATTAATCGTAACATCTGAAAGTTTCGGTACAATAGCTTGTGATTGAACCACAAACTTAGGCCCCCAAGAAACTGAAGTATCGGCCTTTACCGCTCTTTTGTATAAATCACTCTGTCGAATATCAGCCTCTGCTCTGACATCAGCAGTCACAAACACTTCACCGGTAATATTAAATTCCAATAAAACAGATTTATCTTTTTCAATGACAACCTCTTTTATCGTAACCGTTTTGGCACCTTTAAAGTGTTTTACTGAGATCTTTCCTTCAAGATAAACCTTAGCTTTGTAATCTACACGATGTCTTGCACCATATTCGGAGACGAAACTTTCCAGAAATACCACGGAATTATCAGAGGAATAATGATTTGCGCCAATAGCCAACTCAAAACCATTTTCGAATACCAGCTCATGCCCGACTGTACTGCTTTGATAACTCGTAAACTTACCCGCTGTCATGTGAGCATCATTGCCTACAAACAGGCGGGCTTTTCCATTATCAATAGCAAATAATGTAGAAATGAGCAGCAAAACTAATACTAATGTAATAGAAAATAGTTTTTTGCACATAATTTTATATTCCGTTATTTTTATGGTATCTTAAACCTTCCATAGAGCACTTTTTGCAGATTATAGTCACTTATCTGCTCAAAGCCAGCAAAAAACCGCTTTAATAATACTGATAACTTGATTTATATCATATAATCCGATAATAATATCATTTTCAGACTTATGAAACTATAAAAAAGGAATTTTATGTGTGCAAAAGAACTATCAAACTATCAAAAAGACGTTATAAATCGCTATTATGCTAACTTAGACACTATAATGCTTGGAAAACTTGCTGACATTGTGACCGACTTGTATTTAGCAGAAACCAAAGCAAAATATGATAAACTCTGGGAAAGAGCAGAAAAAGCAATGCAAAAGCTAAAAATACCACAGCAAATAATCGACCACATTATGCAGAAAAAGGATGTACAAATCCTCGCCAAAAACCTCCAGGATTGGCAAAAATAGTTGATTTATCTCCTCTATTGTGAATTATTCTGGTTTTTGGACGGCCCAATAGTATAATGGGCTAATGTTAAACCACCCAACGACGATGAAAAACATAGGGAGAATCCGTTCATGAGCCAGACTTATGATCCACATGAGAAAGTCTATCCGACAGAGAATCTTGGCAAACTAAGCATAATCGACATGCTCAAATATTTTGAAGAAAAAGGAGCTATGCGAGTATCAGACCTGCATATAAAAGTCGGTACCGCCCCTGCTTACCGTATTGATGGTGAACTTGTAAAACTAAAAGGGGTAATGGTAACCACAGAAACAGCCAAGCTGCTAATCTATCCTCTGTTAAGTGAAGAAAATACAGAAAGGCTTAATAAAAACTACAGCGTTGACTGTTCATACAGAACTGGCAGCTTGCAGTTCAGAATCAATGTTTTCAAAGAAAACGATGGTATTTGTGCCGCGATAAGAGCACTTTCGATGGAAATACCACATTTAGAAGCTGTCGGTTTCCCGAATAATGTCTGGGAAAATATCATAGAATTAAAACAAGGTCTTGTTCTGCTGACAGGTATCACTGGTGCAGGTAAATCAACAACTATCTCATCAATGATAAACGCTATAAGCAAAAAAAGAGCTTGCAGAATCCTAACCATCGAAGACCCGATAGAATATCTTTTCCCACAGCGAAATGCAATGATTTCACAAAGAGAAGTCGGGAAAGATGTGCATTCATTTGTTGACGGATTACGAGCACTGCTCAGAGAGGACCCAGATGTCATTTTTGTCGGCGAAATGAGAGACCCTGAAACAATCTCAATGACATTGATGGCAGCTGAGACAGGTCACCTTGTATTTTCTACTCTTCATACACGGGACACCGTCGGCTCTATCTCAAGGATACTGGATTATTACCCTCCAGAAAGACAAGCTGAAGTACGAAGCCAGCTTTCGCTAGGATTAGCTTATGTAATAAGCCAGAAACTTGTCCCGAGAAAAGATCATCAGGGCAGGCTCATAGCAATGGAAATACTAAATAACAATTATGCTTGTGCAAACCTTATCAGAACGGGAAAATTAGAACAGATATATTCGCAACTGCAAACAAAAACCAAAGACCGCCCAGATGAAAACATGATAACTTTTGAAAATCACCTTGCAAGGCTTGTTCAAACCGGTCAGCTTGAATTGCTTGAAGCCCAAAAATGGGCGAATAAAATTACGGTTTTTCAGGATGCAATGAAATGTAATTTAAACCACAACGTGTAAGGTCAACTTTCTTAGTTACCTTGGTGATGTATAAGATCCGGCAAAAGAGCATTAATTATTTCCATAGGCAGCCCCATAACATTAGTCAAGCTGCCTTCAATTTTTTCGACAAAGTCGTCACCGGTTTCCTGGATTGCATAAGCACCTGCTTTGCCCTGCCAGGAATTGCCTGCAATATGCTCAGCAATCTGCACAGTTGTCATCTGCCTGGGATAAACAACTGTGGTATCATACTTTATAATTTTCACATTATCACAAAGTCTAATTAGTGCCACAGCTGTTATAACTTTGTGGGGTTTTGAAAAAAGTTTTCTAGTAATCTCTTCGGCATGTTCAGCGTCAGCAGCTTTGCCAATTATCTCACCCTCGAAATCAACAATCGTATCTGCGCCAAGGACAAGCTTATCAGGGTATTTCTTCGCCACATCCAAAGCTTTTGCAAAAGCAAGATTGGTTGCAAATTCAGTCGGGCTTATATCGGTATCTTCAGAGATAGACTCATTAACATTTGAAATGATAATTTCAAAATCATAACCAGCTTCAAGGAGAAGGGTTTTTCTCCTTGGTGAAGCTGATGCCAATATAAAACTGCTTTGTTTATGTTTACTCATAATCAAACCTTATTTCAAATGGACGTGATAGACTATCTTTCTGCAAAAGCAGATGTATTCCTGTTGTAAATTTTCAAAATCATCTCCGATATACTTTTCAAAAAGATACCTTCCCACCAAACGGTTCCACCCAACTGTAATATTAATATTCCTGTCAGAAGCAACTTGTTTGGCCTGGCCTTGCAAAGGCCAATTGCCTCTTAGCCCATCAAAAAGCATACTTTTATAATCAGCCAGCCTTTTGCCGTAGTTTTCTTCACGAAGAAACCTTACTAGTGCATAAGCCTGCCCATAGAAAGCAATTACAGCCGAATCGCTATTTGCTGAAATCACTTCTCCTGGATTAATAGAGATAAGAATTTCAAGCGGGATCATCTTTCCTTCCACAATGGTTTTCTTTAGTCCTGCAAGCCTTTGAATATTTTTATCTGGCTCAAAATAAAATGTTCCATCATTCTCTCTAAATGACTCAAACTGCATTGCTATGCCTTCATCCAACCAACTTGGAAGACGATATGTAAAGTGTCTACTGTTAAACTGATGCCAGCCCTCATGAGCCAAAACCGAAAAAGTTTTATCCCTCCCTATGTTATATGTCACGCAACTTCCATTAAGATAATATGCACCTGATTTTATCCTGGAATATGTCTCAGCCTGTTCAGGTATGAATGTTTTTGTAAAATCATCCCATTGCTTTCGAGTTGCAAAAAAATACACAGTAAATTTTGTTTGTGTATCTATGGGCTCAGGCAACTGACCTTGATAACCACTGTAACATGCTTCCATAAAACCAGGCAACTGAGCAAGGATTAAAGGGTCCATAAGAGTAGTAAAAATATCATAATGCTTCGTTGATATTTTCAACCCGGGATCATAAGGGTTTTCCCACTGCTGCACAGATTTCATAGCCGGTATTTTTTTATCATTTAAATACTTTTCAATCTGAGATGGCTTACCTATTGCCCCATTTTCGCCACCAACAGGGCACAGCTTTTTCGGTTCACATCCACAAGCAAGAATCGCAAATAATGCTAAAAATAAAACCTTTTTTCTCATTATAATTCCCAATGTGTTAATCATGGTTTTAACGATATAGGTCAATTGATCTTATCAAAGCTTCTACATTTTCAAACGGAGCATCATTTTCGATCTCTACATAAAATATCGCACCGCCGCCAAGTTTTTTGTGAATATCAGCATACTTTTTAACCGCCTGTTCAATTTCCGCAGGGCTTGCCTTGGGAATAAGATTTTGCCTGTCGAGATGCAAATAAAGAACTATGCCGACATCAGCTGCTTTTTTTGCAAAAGCTTCATCATCATAAAGCCCCATCTGATGCCAGTAACAATCGATCCCGAGATCAATAAAATCCTTGAATAAAGGCTCTGCAGCACCGCAGCAATGATATAAAACTTTTTTGCCTGCATCTTTTATTGGTTTTATCAAATCAGCAATACGAGGCTTGAAAATCTCTCGAAATATTTCTGGTGATAAAAATAATGAATTCTGCGTTGCCCAGTCATCCCCAAATGAAAAGATGTCGCAGTCCGCTTCTATACATTTTTTTATGAGCTTCCTGTTCCACTCTACAATTTTATCAACAAGTTTTATTATATTTTTATCTTTAGTATAAATATCAATCAAAACAGCCTCAAAAGGCCTTAAACTATGCAATATTTCAAATATAGATATCCATGTCGGCGCCCATATCATGTAGTTTTTTTTGAGTTTAGAGATATGATTTTTATCAATTTCGGGCAAAGCTGGAAATTTATAACTATCCAAAGTTGAGAAATCTTCAAGCGGAAACTCACATGGATGTCCGGCAATACCAAAAATCCTGTACTCCCACTTAACCTGCCATTGATCTGTCTTAAATTCATGGTAACGGCCATCGGTATCAAATGCATCAGCAGACGGGTTTGGGATTTCATTAAAAACTATATAATTATCCGGCGGATATTCATTAAAAAGATCAAGCAATTTCTGACCATGAACGTAAAGCCCTGCGGGGCTGGGATGATAATAAACTGCCAATTTGTCCGGGTTATCAAATGTGAATGTTTTAATTAAACGTTCTCGGCTACTAATCATTTTTCAAATATTTCTCTCTGAATTTAAAATCAAAATTGTCAGGAAATTTCCTTAAAATATGCGCCAAAAACCTCAGCACTAAAAAGATAAACTTCAGTTTTTTTATCTTTCCATGCATCGCCAGGAAGACCTGCCTTGTGGCTGCAGCAATATGAAAGAAACTCTTCTTTGCTCCAACCTGTCTCGGTTGCAACCTGCGGGAGGAAACAACCTCCTGCAAATCCTTTTTTTATGTAAATACCATCAATACCAAGACGAAGGCTTAAAGGGTCATTTGTTTTTTTCAAAGAGGAAAGGACAGATATTTCTATATCAAGCTGTTCAAGTTCATCTATGGTTATTGGATCGGAAAAAAATCGACTGTCATGGCGGCAAGAGGCTTTTGCCATATCTGCAATAAGCTCTATCAAAGGCTCATTTGAAGTAAACTGACCAATACAGCCCCGCAAATCACCATGATTTTTCAAAGTAACAAAACAGCCGCAATGAGAATTCAGATCAGCATCATCTGTACTAATCACTTTCCCTGTTCGACCTGAAATGACGGCTTCTACTGTATCGTGTGCTACTTTCAACAGAATATTTCTCTGACTTTCATTCAACATCGTCGCACCAAAAATTATAGAAATAATAACTGATAAGATGATAACAGACAATTATTCTTTTTGAAACGCTTTTCTGTCAGAAGATTAACATAAAAAAACTAACAGAAAATATCTCTTTGCACTATTGGCAATATTAACTATCACACATGATTTATCCGCACTGTCGGGTTCCACGGTGCTATCCGTCATAGATACTCACGATATTTTTTGTTCCTGTATTACGGCTAACTCTGCTATAATAGCATTATTGTGTTATCGACCATAGTAAACCCTTTGCTTAATGTTGGAATTTTAGAAGCTATGATTTACAAAGAACAATTCACAGAGACGGTTAGTGGGCTTATAGTACGTGCACCAGCAAAAATCAACTTGAGCCTGGTAATAACCGGTAAAAGAGATGATGGCTTTCATGGTATCGAAACTTTGATGGCTAAAGTAAACTTCTACGATGAAATTATTATCGAACCGGCAGAGCAGAATGGTATCGAACTTATCTGCACCGGTCCGGAGTGGGCACCCCAAAATAAAGATAATCTTGTCTATAAAGCTGCTGAAATGCTGCTTGATCAATGCGGTATTAACCCCAGAATTAAATTAACTCTGCAGAAAAACATACCAGCAGGAACAGGACTTGGCTCTGCCAGCAGCGATGCTGCCGCTACATTAATAGGGATTAAAAAAATCCTTAACCTAAAAATTGCCCCTGAAAAAATACACGAGATCGCATCAAACCTAGGAAGTGACGTACCATTCTTTTTGGGTGGACCTTTGGCATTTTGCACTGGAAAAGGTGAGAAAGTTAAAAAAATCGATGAAAAAATAGATTTCACTGTCATCCTAATCATACCAAACATAACCTCTTCTACTGCAAAGGTTTACGGCAATTACAAGCATAATATAGAGCTTTACGAGCAACTTTCCCAAAAAATAAATGTTCTTATGAACAAAAACAGAATTGATTTAATAATAAAAATGTGCACAAATATGCTAGAGAAGAGTTGTTTTGATTTGCATGAAGAACTTGCTAAGTTGAAATTGAAAATTGAATCAATAGGGATTAGCCCCCTATGCCTAAGCGGTAGTGGTTCAGTTATGTATTTTGTTGTTGGTGATGAACCGAGAAATATAGCCGAAAAGTATCAACAGGATATTGAAGAAAAAACCGGTTGCAGGAGTATTATCGTAAACAGCAATAGATGGTAAACTTTTAAGCGAGGCAAAAAATGGAAATCACTGAAGTCAGAGTAAAATTGGTAAGCAACAAAGATGACAGGTTGAAAGCTTTTTGCTCAATCACAATGGACAACGAATTTGTAGTCCGCGACATCAAGATCATTGAAGGTACAGGAGGGTACTTTGTAGCAATGCCCTCAAGGAAGATGAGTGATCACTGTGAAAATTGTGGTGGTAAGAATCACCTCAGGGCAAAGTTTTGCAACAATTGCGGCACAAAACTGGCAGAAAACAGGATCAGAAAGGATCCAAAAGGCCGAATGAAGCTTCATGCTGATATCGCCCATCCCATAAATGCTCAGTGCAGACAAGACATACAACATAAAGTCACCGAAGCATTTGAAGCAGAAGTCGAAAAATCAAAGCAACCAGGTTATAAGCCCATTGATCTCGATGAAGCAGATGATGAGATACCGGAAATTATTTAATCGAGTTTGAAATAAGGACACAACTGGCATTCAATCGCTTATTACAAACCCATGACGAATGGCTGTTAGCGTGCGTTTTAACAAACCCGCATATAGAAAACAGGGAATTGTTTTTCGATTTTTAGGTGGTTAGCTCTTCAAGAACTCTATCAAGAGCAACATCGAGCCTGTTGTTAAGATCATAGCTGCCTTTTGTTATCTCCTGACGCAAACCAAGAATCCTCTTCTGGCTTACTTCTGGTAGCGAACCAATTTTCTTCAATACCTGACCTATAGGTGTATTGTTGATATTATCTAGTATCTGCTCCATAACCAAATCGTTATCGGCGGCTAAACTTTTATCATCAAGCCCATTTTCTGCATTTAGATCTTCAAATTGTTCTGTGGAATCAAAATCAGTCATCTCAATTACCTTGTACGATCAGCGATCAGACAAAACTATCCATATATCTGTCTGAAAACTTCAACCACTACATATTGTATGCCTTCATAATCCATTAGAAAGCCCAAATTCATCTTTACAGTGCTGATATCGACCACCAATAACTAAAAACTTTAAAAAACTTCATATATTCCGAAAATATATATAAGCGTTAATTTGCTTAGAAATGCAGGTTATCAGCCCTAAAAAGCATAATTATTACATTCCCATTTTCACACAAAAGCTTATTAGGTCAACCAAATTGGGAAAATAGGCAACACACAACATATAGTGACTGTAAAGATAATCTCTATGCACAAGCTGGCAAAAATAATTAAAAATTGTAAAAATCAACCTGAGTGGGTTTATTTTTAAATAAAAATCTTATTTGAACACTCAATTCTTCTCAAGAGTGAAAATTAGAAGTAATATTTAAAATCTATATCAATGTCCCATAAATCAGGAGAAGCTTTCTTTTTAGTAAGAGTTATTTTGGTGCATTGCAGGTCTGGCCAGCGAAACTGTATCTTTGATAGGAAATTGGCAAACTTGACCAAATCTATTTCTGTGATGTTAAGTTTGGCTTCCTGAGTTTTTTGATCCTTTGAAGTCATTATTTTGCTTGAACTCAATTTATAATTGCTCGAAGATATTGCACATTCACTGGCAATTTTTTCAGTAGCAACTGCATAGTCAAACTGACTTGAGCCTGTATCACGATTGACAAACTCTATTCTTTCAGGGTCAGTCTTCAATATCTTCTGCATAACATCGGCAGCTTCGTTGTACTTTTGCAATTCTTCGACCCAATTCTTTTTTGCACCCGGCAATGAAATCGTACCAACCGTTAAAGGCCAAATTAATAGAACTGCTGGTACTAATATGTAATAAAAAAGCGGGTTTTTATAAATATCTTTCATAAGATGCTCCTTATTTTTTGGGTGTTACCGTTAAACGAAAATTATCTCTTCCACCTTTTGCATCAAGTTTTTGTTGCAATATTTCCATTTTGGATTCTTTGATTATCTCGAAAAGTTCAAGTGTATTTGGCCTGCTCGAGGTACTGCCATCAAAAGAAATGTTCTGGGCATTAATTGTAACCTTATCTATCTGCAAATCTATTGCAGAGGCCTTTGAATTAAAAGCCTGAAAGATAAGAGTGAGTTTTGTAGCAATAGAAGCTTCTCCGGTAAGACTAAGTTCGCCGCTTTTTTCCGCTTCAATACGCTTCAACTCCGTTTGAAGTTTTCTAACAGGATCAACCCTTGATACCATTTCCTTACCAAGCATAACACTTGAATAGTCTTTTTCAAATAGTTGTTTTAGTTCTCTTCTATAACCATTTTCTTTAATCAGATTCCATTGAAAATAGACTCCAAGCAAAATTATTACCCCCGTAGCAATTACGCTAATCATCTTTATCATTTTTTCAAGTTTAAGCTTTTTACCAAGGTAAGGCATGAAATCTTTTCTGAAATCAACACTTTCGATCTTATCACAATTTATCATTGCTGCACCGTAAGCAATTGCAAAGTCTGCTAAATCGTCTACGATGGTATCTGCATTAACGCTACTCATAAAATTTATCGGCCCAGCTTCAATCATAACTTTTTCACTTATCAAATTGATATCCAGACTATTCGTAACATCATAGAATCTTAAGCAATTAATTGGTTCATCACTTTGAACAAGAGCCATTGTTAAAGGCATTTCTCTTAAAAAAAGTGCGGTTCTATCCTGACCTGGATTTATCAGAAAAGTTCTTATATAAGGTTTAGATTTTGGCTGAGGATAGAGGATTAAGTATGCGTTTCTGTTTGAAAGTATCGCAAAAAAAGGCCTCATCTGATCAGAATAAGAGAGATTATTTTCAATAAAACCAGCAAGACAATTAACGTCAGGCTCAATTGTTACAGGGTCTATATTATAACTTTGTAAAGCATCTATGATTTCAGACAACACTTTGCGTTCAGCAGTATATACCGTCAAAACTGAACCATTACTGTCTGTAGAATTGATTTTAAACGATATCGCCACATCAGAAATATCAGTTGCAAGTGCCTCTTCAGTGTCAAACCGTATTGTAGATGCAATCTGTTTGCTGTCTTTAAATTCACTATGAATGCTATGCTGCATAACCATTGAACAATCAAGAGCTAAAGAAACATCTGAAAAATTTAACCTCCTCTCAGAACAGCCTTGTACAATTAATTTTGCAAGTTTCTGCTCATTTGAAAGCTCTTTTTCTTCATCAGGAGCAACTACCACCTTGAAACAGTCAAGAACCTTTCTATCTTTGCCTTCTGCTTTGAGACAAACGACCGTCGCCGCATCTTTGCTCCAATATATTCCCAGATAGTTTTGGCTTTCCACTGATAGACTCCTTAAAAGTTACCAACCACTAATTACCGCAATTGGTTCAAAAATTTTACCATTCTTCTTTACCGCGATTACAGATGTCACTTTCGCGACACCACTGACTGCTGTTATTTTTACTGTAAAAAAATCACTCTCTGTTGTAATAAATTTTTCACATTTTGCAATTGAATTAGAATACTGAAAAAGAGTTTTTTTGAGTTCATTTATATCTTTGAATGGCTTTTCGCGTCTGGCAACTATTACCTCATCGGCAATTGCAACCTGATCTCCACCCCAAATAAATGCAGCTTCAAGAACCTGTCTTGGCGCAGTATTGATGTTGACTTTGCCGACTGGCCAAAGAGAAGTATATTTAAGAGCTGACTCCTGTCTATCATCGCTAATCTGCGTGGCTCTACTAAGAATTGAGGTATCAATAATGGGACTATTAAACAACCTCGCAAAATCTGCCATATGATCATTCGGATATATTTCTTTTTCCTTAGATCCTTTTGTTTTTTTAACATTTTTTCTCACACGGCTAACCTTTTGTTTGTTAGGATCCGATTCGTTTCCCTTCACAGCATTAGGATCGTTTGGTTCGCTAGTATCATTAACATCATTCAGGTCGCTTGCATTTGTTGATTTAAATTCGATCTGAAATTTCTTAACTTCACGAATCTCATCAAATTCTGAAAGCAGTTGCTCCATTTCAAGGCTATTAACATCCATCCATTCGCAGAAACTTTCAAAACCAGCAATTGCTTCTTTTTCGACAGCTTTATCTTCAATTAATGCCCAACCGATAGGATATTTAGAATTCTCATCCACAATTTCAATGGTAACTTTAGCTGTTCCTATTTCAAACTCTATCGGCTCTACCACATAAGGCCATTCCGGACCATATGGACCTCTTATTGTAATCTCATTAGGCTCATTTACTTCGTTGTCTTGATTTAACAAATCACCCAAAACGTTATTATCATAAAACTGGTTCTGCTGGTAGTTGGGGTCATTCATATCATTGTCATCAACAACCTCCGTCATCGACATCATGCTATTCAAATCTGAAGACTCATCCTCATAATCATAATCATTACTATCACTATTGGTATCTGCATAATTAACATCAATTGTCCAGAGATCTATAAGTTGCTGGTATTCTTCATCTGTAAGTGAAAAAAGATCAGAAAAATCAGGCTCATTAGGACGTGAAATGAGTTTGAATTTCAATTCTTTGAGAGTCGTATTAGAATACTTAATGACTGAATCACATGCATAGCGGGCTACCTGATAATCTACCAAGTACTGATCTCTGCTTCGTTGAGCACGGACTTTAGTTGTAAGCATATAACTCAAAGTTACTAACACAACTAAAAGCACAAGCGTAAACAGCAATACTACACCTTTACGCTTAGCAGAGACATAAATATTTTTTGATAGTTTATAATTCATCAGTCACCTACTATGGTAGTTGCAAATCATTAGGATCGCCGTCAGTTAGGTTGGCATCGTTAACATTATTAACATCTTCAACATCATTGTTATCCTGTTTATTTTGTTTAATTATATCCTTTGCGTAAAAAGGTATTTTCCTTGTTCTGTTCACCGCAATAACACGGCTTACCATATCTTCCTCATAAACATCCCATAAACCAGAAACGGTTTTGAATGGCTGTGCAAATGAAATTGTCACAGCAGCCCCCACAGGTAATTTATTTTCATTTTTCCAGTCATCAATAAGCGTCTCCCCTTCGACAGCATGTATACTAAAATAAGTCACACCTTCACAGAAAGGTATAAACAATTCTCTTTCCGATCTTTCTTTCTGACCATGCAAAAGACGATCCTCTGAAACTATTCCGCTATGGCTTCGATACAAAACCAGCCCATTAGCGTCACTGTTATAATCAAAACCACAACGCCAGATTATCTTCTCAAAATCATCCTCCTGATTTTCACGATTATAAAATGGTCTGCTTATTGTAAGCTGAGCAACTTGAAAACCTTCAATGGTTTTATTTTCAAAAGTCAACTTCACCTTGTCATCAACAACTGTGAGTCTGTCTATATCTTCCGCTATTGCCTGCAAAACTTCCGAAGCCGCACTGCTACGATCCATATTGCTAATTATTGAATTCGATGCTTTGCTAAGACGAGTATAAACAGTCAAAACCGATACCATCACCATCGAACCTATGGTAAGTGCTGCTATTGTCTCTGCCAGCGAAAAAGCTTTTCGGTTTTTATGATCGTAATGCATAACTACAACTTACTTCTTATAATAATTATCCTTTATTATTTTTTGCATTTCCTAGGGTAATATCTCATTCCACAAAGCAGGATCAGGTTTTATTTTAGGAAAACCGTCAGAGGAAGCTTTATCATCCATTCCTTCAAGTTCGCGAAGTATTTCTCGTTGTTTTTGAATTTTGAGCACATCTTTATTAGAAAGCATTGTTAACCATGCAGCAAGCTCTACCGTTTGAATCTCATTCTTTGAATCATAATATTGCGAACTGCATATCGCCTTGAGCCAGTTATCGTTGCTTCCTTGTGGTTGAAACATTTCTATTGTTGTTTGCCATTCTATTTCCGGATAAAGTTCACTGATACCAAATTCAGATTTTTCAGAAACTGTTTTTTCAGTCAGTAATATTTCCATATTCTCACGTGCTATTTCAAAAGCATTTCTTCTCAACTCCATATCAGCAGTGCTGTTCATACACTGGTCTACTATAACAAGCACACTGGATGTTATAATAGCAAGCACACCTAAAGCAACCACTGCTTCGATCAGACTAAATCCTTTTCTATAAAATAAATTATTATCAGAATGGAATTTCATAATCAGCCTTAGGCAACAAAAACGCCGCATCACCTTCTTCTAATTTAACTTTCTTACCAATTCTGCTAACAATTACAGAATACTCTTTGTTATTTTCATCAATCAGTATTATCTTCGCAGCAGCCTGCCAACCAGACCTGCCAACCCTTAGATGAACAATCCCTTCACTGGCATCAACACCATCATCAAAAACAACATAAATAGCTATACATTTTTCAGTAAATTCATTTGAGACTATGATCTCATCTTCATACACTATATCAAGATTATTGCCAGACATCTCTCTGAGCATATAAGTCTGCTCATCCAAATTGACTATAATATCATAGTATTTGCCGTTCTGGCTGGCAGAAGTTGCTGCCATCTGCATAGTAGTAACAAATTCATGAGCCTGATTTTTAAAATCATTTCCGCCAATCAATCCGGAAAGATTGAGCATAGCTAAAACAACAAACAGCCCAACGATTAAAACAACTATCACCATTTCAGTCAGGGTAAACCCTGCTTGATTGAAAGCTGTTTTAGATTGGGCTTTTTTGTAATTAAACCTGCTTTTACTTAGCATCAGTGCTATACAGGTCCTTGTCATTATCTTCACCGCCTTCTTGACCATCTGCGCCAAAGCTTATTATCACAAAAGCCTTGCCACTCTCAGGAGAAAGCTCATAGTAAAAGTCGTTACCCCAACCATCAACAGGTATTTCGGTGGTCTCAAGATACCCACCTTGCTGATACCCAGTTACACCCTGTGGCTCTTCTATAAGAACAGTTAATCCCTCATCTTCAGTTGGAAGTACACCTGTATCCATTCTGAAAGCATTAACAGCGGCACTAAGCATTTTCAGATTAGCTTTTGTGGTCGTTATTTTAGCTTTATCGATTTGGTTTGCTACTTTAGTAACTACTACAGTAGCAAGCAGACCAATGATTATCAGCATAGCCATAAGCTCCACCATCGTAAAACCTTTTTTCATTCTCTTGTTCCTATTTTCCATAATAGACTCCTTATAAACTATCATTTAAAAATTCCCGGATGAAACTTCAAGTATTGGCAACAACGTGGCATAAGCAATAATGCCTATAACAATGGCCATCACCACTATAATAACCGGCTCAACAGCGGTACTCAACCTTTCAATTACAATATCTGTACGAGATTCTAGATTTTCACTTATACTTTTGAGCATTTTTTCGAGTTCGCCACTCTTTTCTCCCACTGCAACCATGTGTGCTATAGCAGGATCAATAACTCCGCTGTCACGAAGAGGCGTAGCAATGTCAGCACCAGCAAGGATTCTTTCTCGCGCTTGACAAACAGCTTTGCTCATAAGCGAATTTCCGGTAACCTCCGCAACAACACGCAGTGATTCAGCCATTGCCAAACCTGATCCCAAAAGAGTCGAAAGTGTCGATGCAAAACGAGAAACAACACGTTGTTTTATCAATGGACCAAACAATGGTAAAGACAACATAAACTTATCTCTCATGTAGGCCCCTCGTTGGGTATGAAAGAACCTTTTCAGTCCCCAGATAATCCCTGCAATTACACCAATAAGTATAAAAACTCTCCAACTTGTCAGCATAGAACTGAAATTCAAAAGTTGCTGAGTTATCCATGGCAACTGCTGACCTGTACTAGTAAGCTGTATAGCAATTTTAGGAATAACCGTCGTAGTCAGAATGATAACTGCAAGCATACAGAAGCTAATAAGAACCATCGGATACACCATGGATGTAATAATTTTTGATTCTACGCGTTGTTTTTTTTCCATAAAATCAGCTATGGTCGTAAAATTCTCACCCAATGCTCCGGTTACCTCACCAACACGTACCATGCTGACATATATAATATCAAAGTAATCGCCATAATCTTTGAGCGTGTCAGTAAAGGACTCACCACCGATAACCCTGTCGCGAATATCAACAAGTGCGTTTTTGAATTTAGGATCAGTAACCTGGAGTATAAGAACAGAAAGAGATTCGGTCAATTTTATGCCGGAATTGAGCAATGTCGCCATCTGCCTGGTAAAATCGACAAGCTGTTTTTTATTACTCCTAGAAAATGATGCTAAAACCCCCTTACTCTCATCTTTTGCTTTAATTTCATCAATGGATACAGGGTGTATCCCACGAACCCTCAACTGCTTTCTTGCAGCGTAAGTGCTTTCCGCGGTAACAGAGCCTTTGGTTTTTTTACCTCCGGCAGCCATAGCTGAGTAACGATATCTTGGCATTTATCTCTATCCATTGTTTTTTACTAAGGTTAATAATCCTCACCGACCACCATCGGCAACAATTTCTGCAACATCATAATATATCTGCTTGAGTAACGCGAAGTACTTCTGCAATTGTAGTCTCACCATCAAGTACTTTTCTGCAACCGTCCATACGCAACGTCTGAAGTCCTGCTTCAAGAGCAACTTTCTTTATAATACCAGAACTTTCTCGTTTGTATATAAGCTCCTTAATTTCATCGTTAACCATCATAAGCTCATAAAGACCGCTTCTTCCGCGGTAACCTGTCTGGAAACATTTACTACAACCTGCGCCCATATAAAATTTATGCCCCCCAAGATCATCTTTTCCGCCAAGCAAACCAAGTTCTCTCAATTCATGGGCAGGTGGAGTATATTCCTCTTTGCAATCTGGACATATTCTTCGTACAAGCCTTTGTGCCATTATCGCCAGCAGCGATGAACTGACAAGGTAAGGCTCAACACCAAGGTCTAAGAGCCTACTTATCGCACCGGCAGCATCATTCGTATGAAGCGTCGAGAAAACAAGGTGACCTGTAAGCGATGATTGTATGGCCATTCTTGCGGTTTCAGCGTCACGAACCTCACCGATCATTATCACGTCAGGGTCCTGACGCAAAACATGCCTGAGTGAAGTTGCAAAGGTCATACCCTTTTTAGAGGCAACCTGCATCTGACTAATACCGTTAAGCTGATATTCAATCGGATCTTCGATTGTCATAATATTTTTCTCTGCTGAATTTATTCTGTTAAGGCAGGCATACAGAGTAGTACTCTTACCACTACCCGTCGGACCTGTAACAAATATCACGCCGTGGGTCCTTGTAAGCAGTGAATCGAATTTTTTCATATCTTCAACGCCAAGACCAAGCTCATGCAGACCATAAACTGCGGTACTCTTATCGAGTAATCGAAGTACAGAACGTTCACCATAGCTGGTAGGAACAGTACTTACACGCAAATCTACTTCACGCTGACCAAGCCTGACCGAACATCGACCATCCTGAGGCATACGACGTTCTGCGATATCCATTGCAGCCATAACCTTGATACGGGAAACAATCAGGGGCAGCACATTTTTATTAAGACTCAAGGTGTCATATAAAATGCCGTCAACCCTGTAACGAATCTGAATTTTGTTTTCATAGGGGTGGATGTGAATATCACTTGCCCTAATCTGAAGCGCACGAAAAAGAATATCATTTACGAGCCTGATTACAGGCGGACGATTTACAACATCAAGCAGGTCATCAGATTTAGACGCTTCATCAACAAGCTTATCAAGATTTTGCGAATCCAGCTCTTCTGCAACTTCTTCGATAACCGTCGTCCTTTGCTCATAAGCAACATCAATAACCGCTGTTATTGCTGTCTTGGTTGAAATAGCGGGTTTCACAGCACAGCCCACCATCTTGGACACATTATCAAGCAGATTTACATCTAATGGTTTAGATAAAACTACTACCATTTCTTCGCTGCCATTTTCGTGGAGACCTATTATATAATGGTTCTGAGCATAAGCAGCGGGTACCGATTCTACAAACTCTATCGGAACCTTATCCGCAGGAATATCATCATAATATACCCAACCAAGAGCATCAGCAAAAAGCTTAAGAATTACATCCTCAGTAAAATAAGGACAGCGAAGCAATACATCATCTATCCTGTCACCAGATTCATCCTTGGCAAGATAATCTGCCAACTGATCTGCGTCGGCAAGCCCAGTCCTTTTAGCTGTCTGTATCAATAATTCTTTCATTATAAGACGTCAGTCTCTATATAAATAAACTACTATTTAGTCTCAAGAACATTTATCGGTTCCATAGGATCTGATTTAATACCAGTGAAATCTTCATAATTTTGAAATTTAGTCTCTTGTTTTTCAAAAGAAGCCCTGTTGCTTTCTGAAATTTCCTTTAATTGCGACATACCTGTTACCGATTCAGGTCTCAAGATATTAGCTTTTACAAATATATATAAATGATTTGCCTTATCAGTTTTTGAAACTGACCTAAAAAGATTTCCAAAAAGTGGAACATCGCCTAACAGAGGGGTTTTGATTCCTCCTCTTGATTGATTAAGTTTCGTGAGCCCACCAAGAATAATAGTACTTCCGTCAGGAACAGTTACAATACTGAGGACATTACTATTGCTCGTATTTTTGGGTTTATTAGCAACTGCATTAGCTTCAATGAAATCCTGTCTTACCATTTCTATTTCTAACCGCAGTAGGTTACCCTCGCTAATATTTGGTTTAATTGTCAGCTCAATTTTTGCTTCATAAGGCTTATATTGTGTAGTTGTAACAGGAGTCGTTCCCTCACCTGGATAACTTTGGGTATCTTCTCCGACATACTGCGTTTCTGATGTAGATATTTTACCTTCTTCATTATCATTAACAAGTATTTTAGGCTGAGCAAGCACTCGTCCATAATTTTTCTGATCCATTGCTGTTAACAAAGCCTGAATCCTGTCATTTGAATAAAACCCGGTAAGCTTACCACTGTCCGAACCTGCCTGAAAAGAATTTGTAACGCTTGAAGAAATAGGTGCAAGGCCCGCAGGAGAAGTAATGTTTCCAGTAACAACGTCCTGCATATTAGCAATAAGGTCCAGATCATATTCAAATGCATCATTTCTTGTAATTTCGACGAGAGATACATTAATAAGTACCTGAGGTCTTCTTTTATCCAGTTTTTCTATAAGATTGCTGATCCATAGCTGATTTCTTTTGCTGGCATAAACAATCAGAGAAAAAGTTTTTTCCTCAGGGACAATAACGATATCATCTTCTGTGGTACTAACAGTTTGTTCTACCTTGCCTTCTTTATCTTTTGTTGTTTTTTCTATAAGTTTCTGTAAAGCATCCGCCAAATCTTTAGGGGCCTGGTTTTCAAGTGGATAGATGATATAAGGAATCTCCTGTTCACGCATCTCGCTATCAACATAAGCTATAATAGAAGCTA
>CAZBKA010000046.1:0-13424 GCA_964492365.1 uncultured Pirellulales bacterium
GCGATAACCCTTTCTGATATGGAGATATTTGTCTTTCCGGAGTTGATGTATGCTCTGGTGCTGGCAAATATCATGAGTCCGATTATCTGGAAGTGGCGGGAAAGTGAGACTTTTAAAAAGCTTCAGGGTAAAGGCAGCTATCGCAATCTAATTCGTCTGAGGCAGTTTGTTATGGAGCTGTATGACTTTAATCTTGATCTGGAGACATGGGGGCTTACCACGCAGGATGTCGAGCTGGCAAGGTTTGCTGAATATATTTCGCCTCAGCAGATATCAGACAGCAATGCTTTATTCGGTTATCATGGCGACGAGTATTATTATGATGTAGATATTCGCAGGCATTTCGGGCTGGATAAATATAACAGCGATGTTATACCATATTGGAAAACGGAAACCGTCGAAGCGATGGAGGCTTTCAAGCTGAAAGAAGGCTACAAAAGCGGTGCGGGTGAATGTGTCTCGCTGGCGGGTCTGTATGCTGCGGCGGCGTATATAGTTTGCGGCGTTCCTTTAAAAGATATTTATATGCTGCTGACGCCTTTGCATTCTCAGAATTATATAGATGTAAATGATGGGCTCATTACCAATAATCGCAGGGTAGTGACAAAGAGCATGTGGTTTAACGGCACTGCTATCTCTAATAAATCGCAGCGTGCGCTTAGAAATGAGCAGGTGACAATCGTCGCTCATAACAGCGGCTATATACACTGTATTTATGATAATGCAACAATCGACAAAGGTGCATATATCTCTTTTGCCGGCAAGCTGAGCAAATTTTTATCAGCGGAAGTAGACCCATTAACAATTGCGAATTTCCTTAGGACTTATCAAAAATATCATAAGTATTTTCAGTTCTGTTGCGAGAATTGTCATGGGGGCAATAAATTTGTGAAGGCTGAGGTGCTCTTCGAATATGAGCATGGCAGCAAATACCATATAGCTGATGATACTTTTGAAAAACTCATCGACGAAGTTTCTGATGAGGATATGCTGTTGTATAAACACCCCGAAAGAATGTGTACCACTCAGCTTTGTGAATTTTTGAAATATGAAAATCTGGATGTCAGAAACCAGTCAGATGTCCCTGCAATAAAAAAATATCTTTCGCCTTTCATTGAGCCTATAGATGAATTTATCGCGGATTTAATTGATTTTATTCATATAAATCCAAGGCTGCCTTCGTTTGAAAAGCAGTATCAAAAGGGCGATGAAATAAATTTGCCGATAGATGCCCAGCGTCAGCAGGTAATAGAATATTTACAATCTATCAGGGATAAAAGTCCAACTGTCGATTTAGCATTTTATGTTTATCGGGATATGCAGAGCTGTCAGTGGGCACCGTTTGTCAAAGCTTCTGTTGAAAGATGCCCAGTGAGTATCGAGCATACGAAAGACATGTCCGATGAGCAGGTTTATCAATGGCTGATGGGTTTAGCTGATAGTTCTATATACGACGGATACAGGCTTGCAACGCCTGATGAGGTGACAAACTATAAAACAGGCGATGGTCTGGAAAAAGCCTTTGTGATGGCAGATGTCCTGTATAAAAAAGGCAATTGCAATATTGAAATAATCAGTCGTGACGGGAAAGCTGTTTTAAAGGCTGACAGGGAATATCGGTTTGAATCAGCTAAAAATCTGAACAAAAAAATTGTGATGACTAAAGAGCAGGAACAATTGAAAATAATTGAAGATTAAAAAGGGGCAGCTTTGTTATGCAAAATAAAAACAGAAAAGTAGTGATAATAGGGGTGGGGTTTGTTGGTACGACTTATGCTTATGCTTTGATGAAAGGCGGTCTGGCGAGTGAAATAGTGCTTATCGATAAAAATACGGACCGTGTCAAGGGCGAGGTTATGGATTTAGAGCAGGGGCAATGCTTTGTTCCCCCTGTGATTATCCGCGCAGGTGATTACAGCGATTGCAGCGATGCTGACCTTATTGTTGTTACCGCAGGTGCGAAGCAGATCCCGGGGCAAAGCAGACTCGAATTGATACAGCGAAATGCTGATATTATAAAATCTATTTGTGACGAGATCGCAAAATATGAAAGCAACGCTGTTATGCTAATGGTTGCTAATCCGGTTGATTCACTTACGCAGGTTGCATTGCAGAGACTTGGCTGGCAGAGAGAACGGATTATCGGTTCGGGGACAGTTCTCGATTCAGCGAGATTTCGTTTTCTTCTCAGCAGGCATTGCGGCATAGATACTCGCAATGTTCATGCTTACATCCTTGGCGAACATGGTGACAGTGAAGTAGCGGCATGGAGCATGACCAATATCGCAGGTGTTCGGATCGAAGAATATTGCGGCATGTGCAACATGTGCGATTCTACCCAAACGCATAAAGATATTGTAGAGCAGGTGCGTGATTCGGCTTATCATATTATTGATTACAAAGGATCGACGTATTACGCGATAGGTTTGTCTTTGATGAGGATTACCGAGGCTATCTTAAGGGACGAAAAAAGCATCCTGGCGGTTTCAATTCTTCTAAAAGGTGAATATAATATTAATGATGTTTGCTTAAGTGTGCCATGTGTTGTTGGCAAAGCAGGCGTATATCGAATAATTCAGGCCAAGCTTAGTGAAAATGAACAAAAAGATTTGCAACGTTCAGCCCAGACCCTTAGTAATGTATATAATGGCATAAAGCTGTAACTGAAAGAATTAAAAATCTCTGTAATTATAATTACCTTAAGGAGCAATGCCAGATGAAATGCCATGAAATTGATTATGAAATTTTTGGTGACGATATGCAGATTGTCGAAGTAGAACTTGATCCGACTGAGACGGTTATCGCAGAAGCAGGGGCCATGAATTATATGGATGACGGGATAACTTTTGAAGCCAAGTTTGGTGATGGTTCCAATCCGGATGATGGTTTTTTCGATAAAATGTTAAATGCCGGTAAGCGTATTATTACAGGTGAATCTCTTTTTGTTACCCATTTTACAAATTCTGGTCAGCGCAAAAAAAGGATAGCTTTTGCGGCCCCTTATCCAGGGAAAATAATCACTATTGATATGAATACTTTTGGTGGTGAGCTAACCTGTCAGAAAGATGCATTTTTATGTGCTGCTTTAGGTACAGAGATTGGTATTGTTTTTAACAAAAAAATCGGTGCTGGTTTTTTCGGCGGTGAGGGATTTATTCTGCAGAAGCTTCGAGGCGACGGAAAGGCGTTTATTCATGCTGGTGGAACGGTTATAAAGAAACAACTTAACAATGAAACTCTCAAGGTCGATACCGGCTGTATAGTTGCCTTTAGTAATGGGATTGATTATGATATTCAAAGAGCCGGTAATTTAAAATCAATGTTCTTTGGCGGCGAAGGGTTGTTCCTTGCGACGCTTAAAGGCACCGGTACAGTATTTCTGCAATCTCTGCCGTTGTCCAGAATGGCTGACAGGATATTGAAATATGCGCCAAGAGCAGGTGGAAGCAGAAAAGGTGAAGGTTCTATACTTGGTGGTCTTGGTGATTTGATTGGTGGTGATAGGTAGTGGTTGAAAAGAAAAATGTTTTATTCATATGTACGGGTAATTCCTGCAGAAGTCAGATGGCGCAGGGTTGGGCCAGTTATCTTCGAGGCGATGAGATAGAAGCATTTTCAGCTGGGGTTGCCCCTGCAAGGTTAAGCAGCAGAGCTGTTGAAGTTATGTCTGAGGCAGGTGTTGATATCTCTAAACATTACTCTAAACATATTGATGATTTGCCGGGTATAGATTTTGACTTGGTAGTTACGGTTTGTGATAATGCAAAGGAGCAATGCCCCATTTGGTCTGGCAAGACAAAAGTAATTCACCATAGTTTCGATGACCCTACCGGGGCCATCGGGACCGTTGATTTCGTCATGTCAGAATTTCGAAGAGTCAGAGATGAAATTCGTGATTTTATAAAGGTTTTGGAAGTTTAGTTTTTTGAAATAGAAAGCATTTATGGAGAAGCTGAAAAAGCATTTTGAACAATATGACCGTTTTGCGAAATTGTGCGGCATAGAAATATTGGAAGTTGGGTCAGGTAGATCAAAAGCTCGTATGAAAATATGTGAGCAGCATTTAAATGGCGTAGGTACGGTTCACGGGGGAGCAATTTTTACGCTGGCGGATTTTGCCTTTGCACTTGCGGGCAATTCTAGCGGCAAGGTCGCAGTGGCTGTAAATGTCAGCATCAGTTTTATGAAAGCAGTCAGCAATGGTTTTCTAACAGCCCAGGCCTGGGAAGTTACCAAGAATCCTAAACTCGGTACATATACAGTGGAAATTAAAGACGATGCCGATGATGTCGTAGCGATATTTCAAGGTCTGGCATACAGAAAGAAAGAGGATTTCGAATCATTGATTGCAAAGGGGCCTATACAGTAAAAAAACGGGTATCGCTGATATTATGGAAGATAGAAAATACAGAATAGTCAGAGGTATGGAGAATAAAAATGCTTAAAGACATAATACTTAAAAACAGAAGCTGCAGAAGATATTTTGAGGATTACAAAATTGACAAAGAGATACTTAAAGAACTTGTGGAGCTTGCTCGTCTCAGTCCGTCTGCGGGTAATATTCAGCCCTTGAAATATATTCTGTCCTGTGATACTGAAAAGAACGAAAAGATTTTTTCAACATTGACCTGGGCTAGTTATCTTAAAGATTGGCCCGGTCCGACTGTCGGCGAAAGACCTTCTGCGTATATTGTCATACTTGGTGATAAGACGTTGAAGCTAAACTTTTACTGGGATCATTCCATTGCAGCAACCAGTATTGTTTTTGGTGCCGCTGAAAAAGATTTAGCTTGCTGTATTCTGGCGTCAATTGACAAAAAAAAACTCTGCCAAAGTCTTAATATTCCTGACAGCTATGAGGTACTGTTAGTTGTTGCTCTGGGTAAGGGTAAGGAAAAAATACAGATAGAACCTCTGGGCATATATGGTGACATAAAGTACTGGCGTGACCAGAATGGTACTCACCATGTTCCAAAGCGAAGTCTTGATTCAATAATTCTGGATTACTGAGGGTTGCCTTGCCCTTTGGTCCAGTCTTCGGAGAACATGGAAAGGTCATTATAGTCGATGTTGCCGTCTCTATTGAGGTCCAGTGTTGTACGCTCAGTTTTCGTAAAGCTGTTTATCATCGTTGCGTAATCTGTGAAGTCAACAAGGTTGTCTCCGTTGAAATCTGCAAACGGTGCGATTGAAGCGGTTGCCTTATTGGCGTAAGCACCCATATTGACTCTCAAATTTCTGCTGACTCTGGTGTTATTTGGATCAATCGCTGCTATACCAGGTTCATTGCTAAAATCCATATTAGGGTCACCGGCATCTATGCAATAGCTGGTTTGTGTGCCAAAGGTCCAGTTGTTAATAGTTGTATCCCACTGCCAACCCTGACTTGCCAGATGGAAGTTGCCATTATTGGAGTCGGCGAACAGGGGGGCAACATCTATGTTTCCCTTGCCAGTGGTGTATCCGCCGTGAATGTTGCAGTAATTAACATCGGCAGTGCTCTTATAAGTATATATTTCCTTTGGGCCATAGTAATTATAAAGGATGCTGTTTAAAACTGTCGCTGTTGAGTTCACGCAGTAAACGATACCGTAACGAGTATAAGTCGTACTGTTACCAGCGATTGTGCAGTTCTTGATATATCCATCAGAGCTGAAAAGGCAAACACCGCCGCCATCAAATGTGCCTACGTTTCCCGTGATAACGCAGTTCTCAATTGTTACTATGCCGTAATTACTATAAATAGCCGCTCCAAGTTTACTGTAACCGCCTGTTATAGTAATATCCTTTATGGTGACATTATCGTTCTTATCAAGAATGAATCCCTGGTGTTGGTCATCTTCACTGGCATTGCAATCAATAATTGTAGCAGCTATCGGATCAACATCAAATGACTCTTTGCTTTTGATGATAATTGTTTTGCTGCCAAAAACAATGTCACGATTGCCAGCTCCGGTGTATATCCCTGGTTCAAGAAGGACAGTTTCGCCAGTGCTTGTATTGTTAATCGCAGCCTGGATAGTTCTGAAAGGAGCAATAGATGTGCCTGTTGCGGTAGTATCATTACCATCAGGAGCAACAATAGTAGCATGTTCAGCTTTTATTATTATAACATCTTCTACGGGAACATTATTCATTGTGCCTGTTGGAAAAATAACTCCGTTGCTGGTGTCAACAGCTGCGATAGCATCTACGGTGTTAATCCCGCTGATTACCTGACCAAAAACGCAGTACCCGATTCCGCAGGGGTCATTTGCTTTGTCCAGGAAGCTGCTGTTATCAGCCTGGTTGATGTAAAACTGCGAGGTAGCAGAATTGGCCACTAGGGTTCTCGCCATAGCAATTGTGCCGCGAACGTTGCTTAAACCGTTGCTGCTTTCGTTTACGATAGCGGCATTGGTTGCCATTTTATTATAATTCCGATCAAACCCACCACCCTGAATCATGAACCCACTA
The DNA here is from genome assembly GCA_964492365.1 of uncultured Pirellulales bacterium. GTDB lineage: Bacteria > Planctomycetota > Phycisphaerae > Sedimentisphaerales > Anaerobacaceae > JAGLTN01. The sequence continues at coordinate 6,457 of CAZBKA010000046.1, forward strand.
ATTACACGATGAAAAATAAGACCATCATAAAAGCCAGAATGGACATACTCCATGAAGTTGGCAACCGTTATCGGGGCTTTATCGATAAAAAGCTCCAGTTCGATATCGCCGTAGTTGGTCTGTATTAAAACTATAGGATTTGGTTCTGTTGCCAGAGATGCCGAGCAAATAGCCATAACTAATACTATAGAAAGAATCGTATTTTTCATTATAAAGTTAACTCCCAAAAACTAACGGCTATAATTATGCCAATTTGTTACAAATATACATTTTTAAAGCTTTTTGCTGTATCGGCTTATAATGTATACCACCTTAGTCTTAAAAGGTGTAAGTATAAACGTTCTGGTCATAAAAGTCAACTAAAGTTACCTATTTTAATATTCTTTAAGGGTGTTATGTGAATTTAAGTCGTCTTATCGGTCGTGATATGCCATTTTAAAAATATTTTACTCGGTTAACAGCTTTCTTACAGCCAGAGTGTAAACCGTTCTTTGCTCTTTGAGGTATTTTCTTTCGTAACTGGTGCCAACATATTCCTGCTCTTTGGCATCAGCAGCTTTTATGAAGTTGATTTTCTCAAATCGGGGGTCCCCATCGTAAAAAACTGATTTAATCTGCTCATAATAGTCTTCATGGTCGGTAGCAACCTGTATTGTTCCGCCTTTTTTGAGGCACCTGAGCATTTCGGTGAGATTTTCTCTGCAGAGGAACCGCCTTTTGTTCTGCCTTTTCTTAGGCCAGGGATCAGGAAAATACACATGAAAACAGTCAACAGAACTGTTTTTCAGGTGTTTCGCTATAAAAAACACCGCTTCTGTACGGAGCATTCGTACATTTTTTATTTTCCACCGACCTATTCTGTCTACAGCACGGCGGTAGTGTTTACTTGCCCATTCAATCCCTAAAAAGTTGATTTCGGGAAAAGCTCTCGCCTGATTTACAATAAAAACACCTCCTCCAGAGCCTATTTCGACGTGAACCTGTCCTGGTCTGCCAAAAAGGGCATCAAAATCAACACTTTCCTTGACATCTTCTTCTCTTAAAATAAACTCCGGGTATTCTTTTAAAATTCTCGTCATTTACTGAATAAATCCAAAATAATAAAAAAGTTTTTATAAAAAGAACATTATAACGCCCCAAAACGACATGGCGAAGAAGTAATTTGTTTAACATTGAAATTAAAGTCTCCCTTAAAGCTATTCGATAGAAGAAGCGGAACTGTGGCTTTTCTGAAACGTATAAATTATAGAACTGAATTGGCGATTTTGATAAATAAAAGGATGCCAATATGATTCGTCAGTTGTTAAAACACAGAAATGGACAAATTATAGTTGATGTCAGTACTCAAAAGGATCTTTTCCTTTCCGATGGTATCGCAAGGGTAAGAAACCACAGACGAGTATTGGCAAATATTCGCAGGGTGATGGCTTATGCCAGGCGTAGAGATGTTTATGTGATCTCTACCTGTGAAGTTTACTCGAATGTTCCAGGTCATACTCCTTATTGCCTTGATGGCACTGAAGGCTACAAAAAAATAAGATACACCATTCTTAACAACAGGGTAAGTTTTGCTGCCGATGGCAATGCAAGTATTTCCAAGGAAATTTTCAAAAACTATAAACAACTGATTCTTAACGAAAGAGGGCATGACCCATTTGAAGAACCGGCAATTGACAGGCTTCTAAGCGATATTAAGTCCTGTGAATTCATAATTATTGGAGCAACCGCTGAAAAAACCGTAAAAGCTATGGCATTGGGGCTGCTGCAAAGGGGCAAACGAGTGACAGTCGTATACGATGCTGTAGGTTCACATGATAACAAAGAAGCCAAAATGGCATTTCGCAAAATGCAGGCAAAAGGTGCTAAGCTGATCGAAACCAAAAAGCTCGCAGGCATTTCACATTTAAGGCAAGTAAGATCACAGAATTTGAGTACTTGTCCGAATTAAGACCTCTGCACACCAAAAAAAAAATAATCACACGGTTAAAAAACTTTATTTTTCAAGATAGGGTTGGTATTCTATTTGGAAAGAGGTTAAGTGGTGTAGCTGGGCGAGAATATGTATGGTTATGTGGGAAATCCCAGATTGGACCAGGATAACAGTGATTAGACATATAAAATATGAGTCAGGTCAGCTTGTTGAGACCGATAGTGTTGAAGAAAGCCAGATAATCAATTTGGTTGCCCCATCGCATGATGAGATTTCTCTTATCCGCGACAGGCTTAATATACCAGAAGATTTTTTGATGGCTGCACTTGACCGTGATGAAAGGCCTCGTATTGAAATAGAAGATGAGTACCAGTTGCTGATTATTCGCATTCCATATCACGACTTATCATCCGATACCCCATATACCACGATAGCCATGTCATTTATACTAACACCGAACCATATTGTGTCGGTGTGCTCCGAGAAAACAATGGTGTGGGGTGAATTGCTTGGTAACCGAAGACTTAAATTACTGTCGCCTGCTGATGAAAAAGTTTCTTTGTTATCAACAATATTTCTTAGAATTGGCCGTCAATACCTGACAACGCTTCGCCTTATTCGTGAAGAGGCTGATGCGGCAGAACTGGCGATACATGGTTCAATGAAAAACGAAATGCTGATAGATATGCTTAATCTCGAAAAATGTCTCATATTTTTTACGACATCGCTCCGTGCTAACGAACCGATTTGGGACAGATTAAAAAAAATACATGGTCGGGATTTGACGGAAAATGAGATGGACCTGGTCGAAGATGTAAAGATCGAGTTTCAACAGGCACGGGAATTGGCAGATATATACAGCAATATTTTGAGCGGGATGATGGATGCTTTTGCTTCTGTTATTGCTAATAATCTTACCGTTGTACTTAAGCTGCTAACATCAATTACTATAATCCTGATGATTCCAACGCTGATTGCCAGTGTCTACGGAATGAATGTTGAACTGCCTTTTCAGCATTCGCCGCATGCGTTTCTTTTTACAATGATTATCTCGATGATAATTTCTTTTGGTGGTATAGCGTTGTTTTTCAAAAAGAAATGGTTTTAATGGCCGATAGGTTCTTGTTTATATAGCGGTTTATTAGGTTTTAAGCACACTTTTTGACTTTGTTTTTGCACGTGTTTTACGCTCTCTAACGTAATTAGTAGACTTCTGAGTACCTTTTTTTGAGAGCTTTTTTGATCTGACTGGTTTATATCTACAATTAAGCAGTTCTTTTCTTTAATTTTTTCTCTAAACACCGTTAAATTATTGACATATCTGTGTGTGTACAATATATTGTACAATCTTTATTATTGTCGTCTTGACTCAAGTTTAAGTCCTAAGGTATCGAAAAAGCATCCGGTAGAGCTAAGTTTTACGGATGAATTATAATAGTTTAAAAGGAGAATTATAGAAATGGCAGAAAAAAGAGTTTATTTCTTTGGCAATGGAAAGGCTGAAGGTAACGCGACCATGAAGGAATTGCTCGGTGGCAAAGGTGCAAACCTCGCTGAGATGACGAATTTAGGTATTCCGGTTCCTCCAGGATTTACAATCGCGACAAAAGTTTGTGATGAATATTACAAGAGCGGCAAAAAATGGCCTAAGGGATTGGCTGAAGAAGTAGATGCTAACATTGCTCGTCTCGAAAAAACTATGGGAGCCAAGCTCGGTGATCCTGTTAATCCATTGCTGGTTAGCGTACGAAGTGGTGCTGCTGCTTCTATGCCTGGTATGATGGACACAGTTTTGAATCTTGGTCTTAATGATGAGGTAGTTGCCGGTATTATTAAGAAGACAAACAATCCAAGATTTGCTTATGACATCTACCGCAGATTTATTGATATGTTCGGCGATGTTGTAATGGGTTGTCACCATGATAATTTTGAAGCTGTTATCGATAAGGCCAAGAAGAAAGCCAATGTTACCGTTGACAGTGATCTCAATGCAGATCAGCTTAAAGAAGTTGTTGATGGATACAAGGTTGTTTACCAGAAGAGTATCGGTAAGATGTTCCCGCAGTGCGGTAAAGAGCAGCTTACTCTGGCAATCAATGCTGTTATCGGTTCATGGATGATCGACAGGGCTGTGAAGTATCGTCAGCTCAATAAGATATTCGGTCTTCTCGGCACAGCTGTTAACGTTCAGGCAATGGTATTCGGAAATATGGGCGATGACTGCGGTACAGGCGTATGCTTCACACGTAATCCAAGTGATGGTACGAAAGAATTCTACGGCGAATTCCTTATGAATGCCCAGGGCGAAGATGTTGTTGCTGGCATCAGAACACCAATGCCTCTCGACAAGCTTGCCAAGGTTATGCCAAGTGCTTACAAGCAGCTGACAGCTCTTATGACCAGACTTGAAAAGCATTACAGAGATATGCAGGATATGGAATTTACTATCCAGGAAAAGAAGCTTTATATTCTTCAGACCAGAACAGGCAAGAGAACCGCTGAATCTGCAGTTAAGGTTGCGGTTGATATGGTCAACGAAAGACTCATTCCCAAGAAAGATGCTGTTATGCGTGTAACACCAGAACAGCTTGATCGTCTTTTACATCCATCATTTGATCCCAAGGCAAAACGTGATGTTATCGGCAAAGGTTTGCCCGCTTCACCAGGTGCCGCTGTTGGTCAGGTAGTATTTAATGCTGAAGATGCAGAAGCTTGGAAGAAAAAAGGCAAAGCAGTTATTCTCGTCAGGAAAGAAACATCTCCTGAGGATATCGGCGGTATGGATGCTGCTGAAGGTATTGTTACTGCTTTCGGCGGTATGACAAGCCATGCAGCTGTAGTTGCACGCGGTATGGGTAAATGCTGTGTTGCAGGTGTATCGAATATCGATATCAACGAAAAAACTAAAAAAATGACTGTTGGCAAACTTGTTATTAAAGAAGGCGACTGGATCAGTCTTGATGGTTCAGCTGGTCTGGTAATGGCAGGCAAAGTTCCTACAGTTGCACCTACAATGAGCGGTGACTTCGACAAATTTTTGAAGATTTGCGACAATGTTCGCAGGCTTGGTGTAAGGACAAATGCAGATACGCCAGCTGATGCAAAGAGAGCAAGAGATTTCGGTGCTGAAGGTATCGGTCTTTGCCGAACTGAGCATATGTTCTTCGAAGGTAAGAGAATTTGGCCGGTTCGTTCAATGATTCTTGCTGCTGATGATTATGCAAATATGCTTGCTGAGCTTGACGCTGCAACAGATAAGAAAGAAATTGCAGCTATAGAGAAAAAATACGCAGCAATTAAGAAACAATTCGAAGGGGCACTCAAGGATCTTCTTCCATTCCAGAGAAGTGACTTCGAAGGTATCTTTACTGCAATGGATGGTTTGCCAGTGACTGTTCGTCTGCTGGATCCTCCACTACATGAATTCCTTCCACAGGATGATAAGAGTCAGGTTGAGATGGCCAGGATATTAAAAGTTAAACCAGAGGTTGTAAAAATCAAGGTTAGTCAGCTTCATGAATTTAACCCAATGCTTGGTCATCGTGGTTGCAGGCTTTCAGTTACTTATCCTGCAATTGCTCGTATGCAAGGCAGGGCTATAATCGAAGCCGCTCTTAAAGTTAAAAAGACCGGTAAGGTTGTTAAACCTGAGATCATGATCCCATTGGTCGGAATTCTGGCTGAGTTTACCTTTGTCAAGAATGAGATCGTAGATGAGATCAACAAGGTATTCAAGGAAAAGGGCGACAAGATCGCTTATAAGGTTGGTACAATGATTGAAGTTCCAAGAGCAGCACTGACAGCAGATGAAATTGCTAAAGAGGCTCAGTTCTTCAGCTTCGGTACCAACGACCTTACCCAGATGACTTGCGGCTTTAGCAGGGATGATGCTGGTAAGTTCCTCGGTGATTATGTCAGGAAGGGAATCTATAAAAACGATCCATTCCAGCAGCTTGATCAGACTGGTGTCGGAAAACTCATTGAGATGGGTGTTAAACTTGGAAAAAGTGTTAACAAGAGTCTCCATGCAGGTATCTGCGGCGAGCATGGCGGTGAACCAAGCAGTATTGGTTTCTGCCACAGAGTTGGTTTGGATTATGTTTCATGTTCACCTTTCAGGGTACCTATCGCAAGACTTGCAGCAGCTCAGGCAGCAGCAGTCAATAAATAGGTGGTTTGGTAAAAGTTGTTAATTTATGTAAAACTAAAAGGTGTGTTAGCAAAAGCTGACACACCTTTTTTTATTAATCCTGATATTTGAAAATGATTCTTTTACTCTGTTTTGTCTAATCTTTCATTTGGAGCAGTGTTTTTCTGTTTGGCCGGCAATATATCGGTTTTTTGCTTATAAGTGCACTGATGCTAAAGTTTTTATGCTCAAAATAATAAGATAGCCAGTAAGAATCATTGACTTTTCGGGAAAATTTAATAGAATGCTGTTTCGTGTTAAGACATTGTTGGCATGATTGTGGTGGGTGTAGCTCAGTTGGCTAGAGCACCAGATTGTGGTTCTGGGGGTCGGGGGTTCAAGTCCCCTCTCCCACCCTTTATAAAAAGAAGGCGGCTTATCCAAAAGATAAGTCGCCTTTTTGTTTTTTATAACAATAAAAATTCAACCAGATTCATGTAGCTCGACGCTGGGCCTTTGAATGAAAGATCGCAAACCCAGCGAAGAAGAATGAGAGCTAAGTTTTCAATACTTTATATCTAACCGGCAAGCCGGGGTGATATTCCGGCTGGACTTGAGAACCTGCCAATTTTTTATTTTTTTGTTGCGGCTTCGAGTCCAGCATTAGCCGAGGCTCATTTCTTTGCCTGGGCTATGTTTTATAATTAACACAACATCAAGTTGTGATTAACTTTAATGCTGGGTCTACTAGAGAGAGAGTGCAAACCCAGCGAAGAAGAGGAGAGAGAGTTTTTAAGCCTAACCTCCTTATGGTTATCGCGGCATCTAACCGCGTTAGCTTTTAATGCTGGGCTTACTAGAGAGAGAGTGCAAACCCAGCGAAGAAGAGGAGAGAGAGATTTTAAGCCT
>CAZBKA010000046.1:13524-21121 GCA_964492365.1 uncultured Pirellulales bacterium
TACTAGAGAGAGAGTGCAAACCCAGCGAAGAAGAGGAGAGAGAGATTTTAAGCCTAACCTCCTATGGTTATCGCGGTATCTAACCGCGTCAGCTTTTATTGCTGGGTCTACTAGAGAGAGAGTGCAAACCCAGCGAAGAAGAGGAGAGAGAGATTTTAAGCCTAACCTCCTATGGTTATCGCGGCATTTAACCGCGTTAGCTTTTAATGCTGGGTCTAACTCGAGAGAGAGTGCAAACCCAGCGAAGAAGAAGAGAAGAGATCTTAAGCCTCTTAGGCTTATATTATTATAATCACGATATAATCGTGGTTACTATCTGCCGGGCCTTATAGATGCCTTAGTTGTAACATTGCGTTACGGCAACTACCGCCCAGCTTGGGGAAGAAAACTCTTCATGAGCTATTACAAACATGGTTATAAAACCATGATCGCTCTCTTCAGATAAGATCAACAATCAGCAGTTAACAAATGTTTAATTTCTAACTTTGTTAAGACGTCTGCTTTTTGAGGGACTGATAGATTCGATCGAGACAACACCCTTGAGACCAAGAATGTTGGCGACCGTCTGTTTAAAAAGCTCGTCATCGGTTTCGTCAGTCAAAACTGCTGAGACGCCGAGACTGCGTGCATCTATTTCCTGCTGCACGTCATTAGCTTTTACGAAGACTATGGTTGGGATGTCAGGCTTAACTGCCCGCAGGCCTTTAATGAACTGACCACCTGCCATGTCTTCCAGATCCCACTTGCTGATCACGCTGTCAACTTTTTCAATTTTCAAAGAACTCGCAGCCTTTTTTCCTGACTGCATTGATATCACGCGGATTGGTAGCTCTTTTAGTATTTCACTTTTGCCGTTAAGGCCTACTGCTAAAACATTTGCCTGAACAAGAACTATCATTACGCGACCTTACAATTTCTATTTAAAACTTGTTTCACTTTTTAATAACTTCACTTATACCTATAGCGATAGCTGTGCCAGAGATAAAAAATTAAAAATAAAAATTTTAAGTACTTATAAAACAAGTACTTCGGTCACGTTATTTTTTCTGTTAGTTTTTTCTGTAAAATTTAGATAGTGACTGGTATGGTTGGCAGCAGCAGTAAAATATCTTGTGTAACCGCAAATATATAATGGGGTTATAAACCGAGTGACCAGTATGGTTACGGGTGGCCATAATGGTCACCTAAAATTGTAGAAATAAAAGGAGATATGTATTACAGTAAAATGATTAGTAAAAAACGAAGCAAATAAAATCAGTTTTTTATTTTTTATTAATGTCGGATATTGAAATATTGAGCTTTTCAATAAGCCTGTTAAGGCTTCGTCTTTCAATGCCGAGTATTTTTGCAGTAGCAAGTCTTCTGCCTTTAGTGAATTCAAGTGTTTGCATGATAACCTTTCGCTTGACTTCATTAAGAGTTGGCATTTCATATTTCGGGTATTGAGCAGTATCAGCTATTATTATTTCAAAAGGCAATGCCGAAGATTCGATCTGCTGGGTTTGAGTAAGAACATACGCACGTTCAATGGCATTGGCTAGTTCGCGAACATTACCCGGCCAGGAATAGTTTAACAAAAGCTCTTCAGTTTGTTTGCTGAATTCCTTTTCTGGTTCGCCATAAAACATAGCCTGGTTCGCAAGAAAATATTTAGCTAAAGGCAAAATGTCATCTTTACGCTGTCGCAGCGGAGGAATCTCAAGAGTTACAACATTTAAACGATAAAAAAGATCTGCCCTGAATTTCTTATCATTTACCATTTCCTTGAGATCGCGGTTTGATGCACACACGACTCTTACATCTATTGGATAACTTTTTGTTGAGCCTATAGGTGTTACCGTGCCTTGCTGAAGAACTCGCAAAAGTTTTGCCTGGAGTTCAAGAGGTATCTCGCTTATTTCATCAAGAAATATGGTGCCGCCATCAGCAGCTCGGAAGAAGCCTAATGTATCATCCAATGCACCTGTAAATGCACCTTTCACATGACCGAAAAGTTGGCTTTCGAAAAGCTGACCTGTCAATGTGGTGCAGTCTACCGGGATAAATACTTTCTTGGCGCGATCACTGGCATCGTGGATCTCACGGGCAACCATTTCCTTGCCAACACCAGTTTCTCCTGTGATTATGATAGAACACTTCCGTGTTGCAATGGCACCGATCATCTCAATGATTGAATTAAAAGCAGGGGACCGTCCTATGAAATTTACCTTTGGGGATATTCTGTGTATAGCACCACACAGCACCTCCCGTTGAGGTTTTTTTTCCGAATTAGACCGAACCTCTTTCATCGACTCTCTGTCCAAACTGTCTCTCATCTTCTTCTTCGCAATCTTCCTTCGGTGCTTATCACATAACATGACAAACTCTAAAACAATCAAGAAGGACTCAGTTCCGTCTCTAATCTTCATAGAGCAGACTTAACCCTACTTCTCCTTGAAAAGGAGTGTACCACATCTGCATAAAAAATCAAGTAAATTATAGGACTTAGTCTTGGTTTCCGAGTTAAATACTGCGATAGGCCTTCAAAACGGTTAAAAAACAGCCGTTTTATGATGTTAAAACGGGTATTTTGAGTTGATTTGCTGGGAAATTATTATTGTAACTATTTGTTACATAATAAGATACATCACTAAAGGCAGCATCCTTTGATTGAATCTGGGTAAATTTGTGGTTATTGATAAATTTTTTGTTTTTTTAGCGTTTAACGGAGGCTAAATGGGTTTGGAGAGCCATTTCCAGGCTGCCTACCTTTTTAATTTTCAAGATATAAGCGATTATGTCTTTTTTACTTAAGATACCTACAAGCCTGTCATTTTTAAGAATTGGGACCCTTCTGAAATGATTGTGAATGAAGCACTCCGCTATATCAGTCAAATTGTCGCATTCATTAAATGTGACAACGTTTTTTGTCATAAATTGTTCCACGGTTGATTCGTCTTTTATATTGGCGTACAATAATTTAAGAACGTCTTTTTCTGTAATTATCCCTACCAGGTGGTTGTCATCATCTACCACAGGCAGTCCAGTTATGTGATTATCTAAAAGTAATCTGATGGCGTCATATACCGGCGTTTCTTTTTTTACCGTTACAACATTGGTTTTCATCGCATTTTTAACACTGAACATATCTCTACCCCAATTATTTAAAATCACAATTACACTACTGCCTATATATCGAAATTTTTCACTGTGACTTTTATTTAATTTTGTAATATTAGTTAATTTGCTAATAAATATTATGCAAGATAGTCCGATTTGTATGAGTAGTTATTTTATTGTGTCAAATTCCCATGTTGAGACTCTTATACAAAAAAGTGAACATATCTGTCAGTTCGTCGATTTGTTTTGAAGTAGGTTTTCCTTGTCCATGGCCCGCTTTTGTTTCAACTCTTATCAGAATAGGTTTTTGCCCTGTGGATTTTGCCTGCATTGTCGCCACTAATTTTTTTGCATGAGAAGGGACAACTCTGTCGTCGGTGTCTGCTGATGTTACTAATATTGAAGGATTCTTGTAATTTTCAGGTACGTTGTGCAGGGGGGAGTATTTATATAAATATTTGAACGCTTCAGGATCTTCTTCAGCATTGCCGTAGTCACTTACCCAGTATCTGCCGACAGTGAATTTGTGGTATCTGAGCATATCTGTTACAGGAACCTGACATGCAACTGCGCCGAAAAGTTCTGGTCGCTGAATGGCACACGCAGCGGTCAGTAATCCTCCATTGGAGCCGCCCTGGATAGCCAGCTTTTCCGGGCGGGTATATTTATTATCTATCAGATATTCCGCAGCCGCGATAAAATCATCGAAGACATTTTGTTTCTTGCCGAGTATTCCCTGTTGATGCCATGCTTCTCCATATTCATTGCCGCCTCTTAGGTTTGCAACCGCATAAACGCCGCCCAGATCAAGCCAGCTTATTATTCTGGTTGAAAAAGCTGGTTTTAGCGAAATGTTGAATCCACCATAGCCATAAAGCAGAGTTGGATTATTGCCGTCAAGATTCAGATTATTTTTACTTATGATGTACATAGGTATTTTTGTGCCGTCTTTTGATTGGTAAAATACCTGTGTCGTTTTGAATTTGTCAGAGTCGAAATCAACCTCGGGCTTTTGGTAAACTTCTGCCTTATCGGTATTGAAATCATATCTGTAGCTTGTATATGGGAACAGATACGATGCGAAAGCAAAAAATATCTCCGGGTCATCCTTGTGCCCTGATATTTCACCAGCCGTACCGATAGTGGGCAGGGGGATATCTTTTTGATAGTTTCCATTCGTATCGTAAATTTTAACCTGATGGTGTACATCGTGCATAACTGTTACGACAAAGTTTTCGTTTACAAAATCAACATCGTCAATTATGTCATCCTGTTGTGGTATTACTTCTTCGATCACGCTTGGGTTTTCTGTATCGATTGCTATAAGTTTGAATCTTGGTGCCTCTAGGTCAGTCAGAAAGTAGAATTTACTATCAAGGTTTGTTATGAATTCGTATCTGGCATCTGCCTTGTCAAGCAATTTGAAAAAGGAGGCTTGAATCCCCAGCTTTTTATAATACACACGATTTTTAGGGTCAGTGCCTTCATAGACGTGCAGAATCAGATATTGCCCATCTTCTGAAACCATAGGCGGAAAGCTGAGCAGTTTATTCGTTGTATCTTCGTAAATCAGCTCATCCTGAATCTGTTTCGTGCCGATTTTGTGGTAGTAAACTTTATTGTAATTATAACAATCCTCTTCTGATACCGTGTTAGGATCAGGGTATCTGTTATAGAAAAAACCAGACTCGTATTTTTTCCAGGCAATAGATGTGAATCTGCAGAAATCTATCGTATCTTCAATATCCCGTCCGTTGTCAATGTCCCTGATTTTAATTTTTTGCTGGTCCGAGCCTGATTGAGTTAAAGCGTAAGCCATGAATTTGCCGTCTTCAGCTATCTCAACGTTGTTGATGGCAACTGTGCCGTCTTTACTTAGCAGGTTCGGATTGATAACAACGCTGGGTTCGCCATCGATTGTTTTTTTCATATAAAGCACAGAGTGATTTTGCAAACCATCGTTGTACCAGTAAAAATAGCGTCCGCCTTTTTTGAAAGGCACAGAGTATTTCGGATAGTTCCATCTTTTGGTAATTACTTTTCTTATTTTTTCTTTCTGGCTGACAGAGTTGATATATTTCTCAGTTATCTTATTCTCTTTTTTTACCCAGTTTAAAGTTTCTTTCGAAGCCGCATCTTCAAGCCAGCGATATGGGTCAGCCACCTCTGTTCCATGATAGTTATCAACAACATTTACGGTTTTTGCCTTGGGATATTTCCAGACTGTTTGGCTGCCGCAGACCGCGATATGTGAAAAAGTCAGGATTAATCCAAAAGTTACAGCGATAAGTGATAGTTTTTTCATAATTTTGCCCTCATAAAATATAATTCCCCATAATTATATTTACAAGATGATAACTTTTCAACAAAAAGTCCGTGAACTATTTATCTTTGACGCAGTATTAAAGTTAAGTTAGTTTATTTGTGTTTAATTTGATGTTCTCAAGGCTTAAAAAAGGAATGGTATTATGCGAAGGTTGATTGTTGTTTTTTCATTAATGATTCCGGTCTGTTTCGGTTTGTCAGGCTGTGAAGATATCAATGCTGATTATACCCCAAAAGCTCCTCTGTTCAGGGATCCGGTTTATGATGGTGCATCTGACCCGACAATAGTTTTCAATAGAGCCGAGAAAAGCTGGTGGATATTTTATACCGCCAGACGTGCCAATATAGCTGATACCAGTGATACCAAATGGTTACATGGCACAGATATAGGTATTTGCAGCTCGAATGATGGTGGCAGAACATGGGTTTACAGGGGCACTGCTCGTGGTCTTGATTTTGAAAAGGGCAGAAACACCTTTTGGGCACCAGAGGTCATTTATGACCATGGTAAATATCACATGTATGTAAGCTACCTGACAGGCATTCGATCAAGCTGGGTAGGTAACCGGGACATAATTCATTATACCAGTGATAATTTAATGGACTGGAAATTTGAATCTATACTGCCGCTGTCATCAAAGGCCGTAATCGATCCTTGTGTCTATAAGCTTGGTAACAAATGGCGTATGTGGTACAAAGATGAAGCTGATGGATCTCATACTCATGCAGCAGACAGTAACGATCTGTACAGCTGGAAAGTGGCAGGTCCGGTTTTAATAGATTTTCCTCATGAGGCTCCGAATGTGTTTGAATGGAAAGGCTATTATTGGATAGTTGTTGATATGTGGAAGGGCATTGGTGTTTATCGAAGTGATGACGGTTACAAATGGGCGCAGTGTCCGAATATACTTGTTGAATCAGGCGAGAGGTCTGGCGACAAGGGCCATGGCGACCACCCCGATGTCCTTGTTCAGGGTGACAGGGCATTTATATTTTACTTTACTTATCCCGAGCCTGGCAGCAGGTCGGTTTTGCAGGTTGCCGAGTTAGAATTAAAAAACGATCAGCTTGTTTGTGACAGGAACAAAATTTTTGATTTAAAACTTAAAAATCTTAAGTAATTTTTTACAGGAGATAAAATGAAAATACTCAGAATGGTATTGGCACTATCAGTAATAACGTTAGCTTTTGCCGGCTGTGATGAAACACAAGCACAAGTGATAAAAGGCAAAACCATTATTTCGGTTCCGGTCAATGATAATGTTACTATGGATTTTGCCGCATCTGAATTGGCGAGCTATTTGAATAAAATGACAGGAACCGATTATCAGGTTGCCAAACAAGCAAAGCCGGTAAAAAAGACAGTAGTCAGACTTGGTATAGATAATACATTGGCGCATGATGGTTATCATATTTTTATCGAATCTGGTCACGTAACGATTAATGGTGGTAGTTGGCGGGGTTGTCTTTTCGGCAGTTACGAATTTCTGAAACAGCTTGGTTGTTATTTCCCTCTGCCTGGTAAAGATAAAGAATATGTTCCAAAGTTGACAAAAATTGATCCTGGTGACATGGATATTAAATCTGAACCAGCAGTAGGTTCACGAGCCATAGATATGGCGGTTATGGAGTACAGCGATGACCTGCTTGTTATGATCGATTACATGGCCAAGAATAAATATAACGATATTATTTTTCATGGTGGAGTTATACCTGAAGAGTTCGTAGCGAAAATGAAGCAGGAGCTTGTTAAGCGGGATATGGGTTTTGAATGGGGAGGGCATTTTTTGCCGGGTTATCTGCCTCGTGATTTGTTTAAGGAACATCCCGAATATTTCAGGATGGAAAATGGTCAAAGAACTCCTGAACTTAATATGTGCCCATCAAGTGAGCAGGCCGCTGACATTATCGCAAATAATTCTTTGAAAGATTGGATCAGGCTTAAAGATATACCTCGTTTCGAAGTACTTCATATGTGGGTCGATGATTTAACAGGCGGTGGTTGGTGCAGTTGTCCAAAGTGTGAAGGGCTTAACTGTTCTGAACAGGCATTGAAGATCGTAAACGAAGTTGCTAAAAGATTGCCTTTGCCGGAGGGGACAACTCTTTCTCATATTGCTTACCATGAGACGATAGAATATGTGCCCGTTAAAGTTAAAGCTAATGACAGGGT
>CAZBKA010000047.1:0-20974 GCA_964492365.1 uncultured Pirellulales bacterium
ATTATAATATAATGCTTATACAAGTTCTTCTTCTATTGGTGGTGTCTCAACAGTACCAGTAAGCTTATCCTCAGGTGCGTCAAAACGAATATTACCCTTTGCGACAAAAAATTTAACTAATGGAGGAAACGGGATCGCAGTGCATATGGAAAGAACTACAATTGCATTAAAAAATTCCGGTCCGATCATATGTAATTGTAAAGCAACGGTAGCGGCGGCTAATGTGGCTGACAACTGAGGAACGGTCATCAGTCCGGCACAAAGGGCCTTTTTATTACCAAAACCAGACAGCCTCAATGCCAACCACCCTGAGAAAGTTTTACTTAGAATCAGACCAACGAGAGTCATTGTGACAATAGCCGTGTTTTCCCATGCAGAAAAAACTATCCGAAGGTTAGTCTGCATACCAATTGTAAGGAAAAGGAACGGAACAATGAAACCATATCCAATACCCTCAATCTTCTTGTGCAGGATGTGACCATTTTCGTGAAATGTCTGAACAGTTACAAGTGCCATACCAGCAATGAAAGCGCCCACAACCAAACTAACCCCAATAATTTCACCAATGAAAACTATAATAAGTACACCAGCAAGAAAGAAAGTTATGCGGGCGTCGTCATTTGGGCGAATTTTCGCAAATACTTGCCGTGCGACAGCAGGTGCAAATCGCAGACATAAGAGAATATAAGCTATAATCACTGCAACGAAAAGTATTGGAAACCAGATACCAAGTCGTTCAGGGGCGATATGGTCAAATATAGAAATGCTAGTCATAACCTTGTCGGAGATTTCGTGCCTCTTAAACTGGATACAAATAGCCAGCAAAACCAAACTGGTAATATCAGTAATAACAGTTGAAGCGAGAACTATCACACCAAAACGCGTACGCGTGACATTTAATTCCCTCATGACCGGAAATACAATACCAACGCAATGAGAGGCAAACAATGAAGCATAAACCCATTTACCTATGGTATCGGATGGCTCAAATATCATATAGGTCGCATAACCTGCGGCAGCCGGAATTGAAAACGTCAGAAAGCTCAACCATATGACACCACGTTTTTCGGCCAAGAGAATTCTGATGTCGACTTCCATACCAGCTAAGGCCATCAGGAAAACCAATCCCAGAAGCCCCATAGCATCCAAGACAACATATATCTGTTCGGTTGGATATCCTCGACCAAGAAAATGGTTCAGATTCTGAATAAGGTTAAGTGCGTTGGGGCCTATTATAATACCAATGAGCATCATCGAAACTACTGCGGGTATATGAAAGCGTTTCAGCAGTTGCGGAACAACCGCCATTAGGGTCATTAGTAACAGAAATATTACCAGAAATGTTAAACCAGTCATTTGATGTTTTTCCTTTTATTGCTTACTACCACAATTATCAATTAAGGATTTTCTATCATTTTAACTTCTCATGGGCTGCAATTAAATCCATGGGCATAATATTGCAATATCTGTATTAATTCAACCATAAATCCAAGACTGGCGGTTTTTTGTTATGTTTGGATTTTAAAAGTTGGATATAAGAAGTGGAAATAATAATCAGAATAAAAAAAGCCGGGCTTTTAGACCCGGCTTGTAATTACAATTTTTACTTTTACTACTCGTTACTGTCTTTTTCCTGTTCAGCTTTATCGGCTGAAGGATTGTAGTTGTTCTCTCTCGGATGAGATTCTGTGTAAACTTCTTTAAGTTTATTTGTTGTCAGATGTGTATATATCTGTGTTGTTGAGAGAGACTGGTGCCCTAACAACTCCTGAACACTTCTGAGATCAGCACCATTATTAAGCATATGAGTGGCAAAGCTATGACGTAATGTATGCGGGCTGATAAGTGGATCCAGACCTGCTATTTTCAGATATTTATCCATTTTTCTTCGAACACTACGAGTGCTGAGGCGTTTGCCATGCTTATTGACAAAAAGCACTTTTGAGTCGAAATTGGTATTACTCTGAGCTCTTTTATTTCTGAATTCCATGTAATACTGGATTGTCTGCAGAGCTGACGAACCTATTGGTGTTATTCTTTCCTTTTTTCCTTTTCCCCTGACATGCACAACTTCGCCAAGGAAGTCAATATCATCCATATTCAGAGCAACAAGCTCACTTACCCTGATCCCTGTGCTGTATAAAGTCTCAAGTATCGCCCTGTCACGAGCACCAAGCCAACTGGTTAGAGCAGGCGTATTCAGCAATCTTTTTACTTCTTCATATTCCAGAAAACGAGGAAGTTTCTTTTCCTGTTTGGGAGTTCTGATAACTTCAACAGGGCTGGAGTCAATCTGGCCTCTCTTTACGAGAAACTTATAGAAACTTCTTAAGGTGGCAAGTTTTCTTGCAATTGTTGATTTCGAATAGTTCTTTTCGTTCAACAAAGCCATATAGGCTCTTGCATCTTCCACGTCAACTGTAAGCAGTTTCTGATCCAATTTGACATCTGTCTGGTGTGATGTAGCCAAAGCAGAAGAATCAGAAGCAGAGAAAAATTCGTCAGAAGAATCAGAATGTTGAAACTGTGCAGCATTTTCCATAACAAACTGACCAAACTGGAACAAGTCCGCTCCATAACATTTGGCAGTATGCTCGGAAAACCTTTTTTCAAACTTCAAGTAACTAAGAAAGTTCTGAACTATCACACTATTTTCCATAATCTACTTACCTTTGTAAACTCTATTCGATTTATATTGCAATCCGTTGTACCAACCCGGCAATTTTTTATGCAAAGCTGGTCGTTTTATTTTCCATCAAAAGTTCATCAGCCTGACCAATAAGAGATCGCGTGAGCTGGAAACTAAGAACAGCAGCATCAAACCAGTCAAAATTTGTACTTTTGTTCTTAGCCTGGGCAATAAGGGCGTCAAGAAGTTTGTCTTCTGAACCTTTTTCGTAACGGAATATGTACTTTTCCGTTCCCTTATTCAAAACAAGTTGTAATTTTACACTTTCCATTTTCAGAGCTAACGACCTCAAACTATTATCTAACAAAAAAAGTCTCATTCTCTTTATCGGTCTATATGTCTATAACTAAAGTAAAATTTAAAAAAAAATTTAGAAAATTTCAGACCTATAGAAAAGAACCAGAAACTATGATGTTTATCGACAAATAACTCGGATGTCTTTACAATTTGAAGCGGTAAAGTCCGTAAATTAACGGAAAAAACAAACAAATTTAGATTTTTGCCCTGTTTCGGTCAATTTCCCTTGTAGAATGTAATAGAGTTTTTATCTTCAGAGGTAATTTGTTTATTCTGCTGGAAGTATCCAATATACTTAAGAGCCTCATTCGGGTGGATATCAAGTGACTGACAAATATCCTGTAAGGAACAAGGCCTTCTTTTCAGCATTGATAATATGGCATCAGCCTTATTTTGTACGTTTTCACCCCTTTCAGATGGTGAAAAAGACGCAACGACTTCAGCATTGTTACCAATTTTAGCAGCAATGGCTTTAAGTTTTTCATAAGTCATCGGGTTAATACCCTGGTCTGCGGTAGGTCTTACAGCTGTATTTAGCTGTATTTTATCGGGCTTTATTATTTCTGCTGCTTTTTTCAGTTGAGCGAGATGCTCGTCAGATGTATTAATCGATTCTATGAGGAAAATCTCTAACCAGAATTTTCCTTTAAATTGCTGTTTGAAAAGGCGAAGGGCTTCAATTATTTCCTCAATATTTATATTTGAAGCGGGACGATTTATTTTTTCAAAAATTTCCTGATTAGCGGCGTCGAGTGATGGAACAACTAAATCGGCTTTCAAACAAGCTTTTCTCACATTTTCGTCGACCAGCAAAGTTGAGTTTGTAATTACGGCAACGGGGATGTCTGTAATTTTCTTAATTTCATCAATTAATTCCCCAAAGCTGCTGTTCAATGTTGGTTCACCTGAACCGCTGAGGGTAATATAGTCAGCTTTACCGCCCTTTTGTATCCAGGCTTTTAATTCTTCAATTACCAGGGTAATCGGAACATATTCTTTTTGCTGGGTGGTTTTCTTTGTGGTTCTCCCGAGTTGGCAGTAAACACAATCAAGGCTGCATGTTTTAAATGGGATAATATCGACTCCCAGACTGAAACCAAGCCTGCGAGATGGTACGGGACCAAATAAATGCTTCATATCATCTGACATTATTATTTCCTGACTATATCAAAAATCTGTTTACAAGTTTTCAAAAGACCTTCGACCCAATCTATGGGCATGATGCAAGCGGCATCGGATTTTGCTTTTTCTGGGGTTGGGTGAACCTCTAGAAAGAGAGCATTTGCACCGGCGGCGATAGCTGCTTTTGCGAGAATAGGCGCCATTTCTCTTCGTCCGGCACTTGCGCTTCCGAGCCCACCTGGCTGTTGAGTGCTGTGTGTTGCATCAAAAATAACAGGACAACCCAACTTTTTCATTATATCAATTGCTGTCATATCATTTACGAGCCTGTTATAGCCAAAAAAAGTTCCCCTTTCGGCTAACATTACCTTTTCGTTGCCACAGGCACGTATTTTTTCAACTACATTTTTCATTTCTTCCGGTGAGAGAAACTGACCTTTTTTGACACTAACAGGTTTATAAGTTTTAGCACATGCGCAAAGCAAGTCGGTCTGACGACATAAAAAAGCTGGAACCTGAAGACAGTCAACGACCTGAGCGGCGGCTTCGGCCTGACTGGCTTCGTGGATGTCGGTCATAACGGGCAAATTAGTTTTCCTTTTGACTTCTGCGAGTATTTCAAGGCCTCTTTCCAACCCCGGCCCCCTAAAGCTTTCTATGCTGGTTCTGTTGGCTTTGTCAAAGCTGGCCTTGAAAATCATTGGAATACCTGTTTTTGAGCTTATATCGACAAGCTTTTTTGCAATGTCGAGACAATTCTGCAGATCTTCAATAACACAAGGGCCTGCCATTACAAATAAAGGTCCGTCAAGAGACACTTTTACACTTGAAACACTATTGTCACCAATTTTAAAACTCATATTATTTAATCCTGATAAAAATTTATCCTATTGATTTTGTAATTCTCTTTATGAAGCCAATCGGTTTGGCATTTTTTGGAACCAGAACGTTTACAGCGCCTGGCATAACTTTAATATCAACGGGCAATGATGGTCCCGGGTCACCATCTATTTGGGTCTTAACGGCTTGAGGTGTATCGGAAGTAATAGATATGTTCTTGCCCTGCATATAAATTACGTCTTTGTTCTTTACGTGTTGTCTTAAAAATGTCAGGATGGAGAGCTTCAAAAAGTTCCATTTCGATTTACATTTGAAAACACATACATCGAGTAAACCATCGCTATAGTAAGCATTTTTCAGAATACCGATTCCAAGGGCGTATCTTGAAATGTTTCCGACAAAGACTACCGCCTGACCATTATAGAGTTCGGCATCGTCGACTGTTATTTTCATTTGTGGAAACTGATGTCTCCAGAAGATTAACCAGATTGGCCAGATATAGTTGGCATGAGTAATGTGGCCTTTCCTGGAATTGCTTACAATATGTACTACTTCACCATCGAATCCGAAACCGGCGATAGAGGTAAAACAACGGTCATTCAAATTCCCCAAGTCAAAAGCCTTAATCTGCCCGTTTTTGAAGGTATCGATAATAGTTTTTAACTTTCCGTCGAACCCAAACTCATTAGAAAGCAGGTTTTCTGTTCCACCTGCGATAATAAGCAACGGCTTGTCACTTCCTTCCAGGCCTTGCATAGCCGCTCTTACGGTTCCATCGCCACCGACAACTACAACCATCGCACAATTAAAATCAATTGCTGCATTGTTTGCAAGTTCGCAGGCATGTTCCAGCGAGGTGGTTAAAGCAGTTCTTACCTCAAAACCATGATTAATAAGGTACTTTTCAAACTGCCTACCAGTTAATTTGGCACTGGTTGCACCTGCTTTTGGATTAATTATATAACGTATATAGCCATCAGTTGGCTTCATTTTTGATCTTTCTGCAAAAAAAACGTTCTTTCTTCGATACCGGTTTCAGCAATTTTTTTGCTCATTAAACTAACATAGCCATTCTTAATGTGTTCTAAATCACCTGCACCAATATCGTTTTGAACTTCTTTTATAACATTTTCATCGGGGCCTTCTATTTCGATAAATTTACCCAGCAAAGGCAATGTATCGAGAACAACTTCACAGCCTTTAAGGTGCCATACCTGACGGTTTTTTTCAAATGCCAGAGCCTGGTAATAGCCTATTGCTTCAAGAATTTTTTTGGCATTATTAAAATCACTAACTTCAATTTCTATTTCTTCTCTTCTTTTGTAAAGGCTCTTTTCTTTAGGACCCTTGTAAGTAAGGAAAACCTTACTGTTATCAGATGTTTTAAGTTTTCTAATCCTTAAAGGTCTATCCTCAGGATTTGCTGTTTTCCTGAAATAATAGTCGATATGCACCTGCTCAGCGACAAATTGAGCGTTTGCTTCTTTGAGCTTTTGCGAAACCAACTCGTGCGAATCAACTTTTAATTTTGCTTCGATTTCAAAGCTCATAATATATCCTGACTAATCAGACAACTATGTTAACAAGTCTGGATTTAATAACAATAACCTTTTTAGGCTCCTTACCCTGCAATTCAGCAATCACTTTTTCACTGCTAAGAGCAATCTTTGTTATCTGCTCTTCAGAAGCATCAGCATCGACGACAATCTTGTCCTTAATTTTTCCTTTGACCTGTACAGCAAGTTCAATCTGCGTTTCTTTAATAAGATGTGGGTCGTAAACAGGCCAAGGTTCATAAGCAAGGCTGGTTTTAAAACCGAGCTTCTGCCAGATGTCTTCTGCCAAGTGAGGAGCAAAAGGAGCAATGATAAGAACAAATTTTTCTATTGCAGACTTTGGTTTTGCCTGCAATTTAACAAGGTGATTTACAAATATCATCATTGCGCTAATAGCAGTATTAAAACCAAAATTATCAATATCTTCACCAACTTTTTTGATAGTCTTATGTAAGAGTCTAAGCGTTTCATCGTCAGCATCGACATCCTGAACAGATGAGCTTACCTCCCCTGTTTCTTCGTCAATTACCGCACGCCAGAATCTCTGCAAAAATCTGTGTACACCTTCAACGCCTTGCATGCTCCATGGCTTTGTAGCTTCGAGTGGGCCCATGAACATTTCATATAGTCTCATCGAATCGGCACCATAGTCTGCGATAACCTTGTCTGGGTTCACAACATTGCCGCGAGACTTGCTCATCTTTTGACCATCACTACCGAGAATCATTCCCTGGTTGATGAGCTTCTGGAAAGGCTCGGGGGTGCTTACGTAGCCATAGTCATAGAGGAACTTGTGCCAGAATCTCGAATAAAGAAGATGTAAAACTGCGTGTTCTGCACCGCCTATATAGAGATCAACATTCATCCAGTATTTTTCTTTTTTGCTGTCGCAAAAAGCCTTGTCATTTTCAGGATCAATGTATCTGAGATAATACCAGCAACTGCCGGCCCATTGGGGCATGGTGTTTAATTCCCGTTTTGCTTTGCTTCCATCGGGTAAAGTAATATTGACCCAATCCGGAGCGTTGGACAGAGGCGGCTCACCAGAGCCTGCGGGTTTGTAATTTTCTACCTGCGGCAAAGTTAATGGGAGCTGGTCCTCTGTTAAAGCAATAATCGAACCATTTTCATGATGAATCAGCGGGAAAGGCTCACCCCAGTATCTTTGTCTGCTGAACAGCCAGTCGCGAAGCTTATAATTGACAGCTTTTTTGCCGAGGCTGTTTTCTTCAAGCCAATTTGTTATTTTTTCTTTGAATTCCTGGGTAGAGAGACCATCAAATTTACCGGAATTTATGGCTTTGCCGTTTCCTGTAAAGCAAAGCAGACCTTTGGCAACAGCTTCTTTATCCTGTTGTGACGGAGGCTCGACAACCTGTATTATATTCAATCCGAATTTGTTGGCAAATTCGAAGTCCCTGTCGTCATGTGCGGGCACGGCCATAATAGCCCCCGTGCCATAACTAATTAGTACATAATCACTTATCCAGACGGGAATCTTTTGACCATTAACAGGATTGATCGCATAGGCACCTGTGGCGACGCCGGTTTTGTCCTTTGCAAGGTCGGTTCTGTCGAGGTCACTTTTGCGAGATGCAGTTTGGAGGTATTCTTCTACTGCGTGCTTTTGTGAGTCAGTAGTAATTTTAGCAACTAATTGGTGCTCCGGGGCCATTACCATATATGTTGCACCAAAGAGCGTATCGGGCCTGGTGGTAAAGACGCGTATCTTTTCATCGAAGCCATCCAACTGAAAGTCAACTTCGGCACCTGTACTTTTGCCAATCCAGTCATGCTGAAGTTTTTTTATTGATTCGGTCCAATCGACAGTGTCAAGCCCATCAAGGAGCCTTTCGCTGTATTTAGTGATTCTGAGCATCCACTGACGCATGGGCTTTCTTACAACAGGGTAGCCCCCTCTTTCACTGAGACCATTGATAACTTCCTCATTTGCCAAAACCGTACCAAGCTCCTGGCACCAGTTGACAGCTACTTCGGCTTCATATGCCAGACGGTTATCATCAATATATTTCTTTTTTTGTTCATCAGACAAACCTTGAGGAATTGGAAGCTTATCTATAGGCATTGCTTTTTTCTGATCTTCATCAAAGTAGCTATTAAACAATTTCAGGAATATCCACTGTGTCCATTTGAAATATTTGGGGTCGGTAGTGTTTACCTCCCTGTCCCAGTCATAGCTAAAACCTAGTGACTTGATCTGTTTTCGCATATTATCAATATTATTTTTTGTCGTCTGAGCGGGATGTGTACCAGTCTGAATGGCGTATTGCTCGGCGGGCAGACCAAAGGCATCCCAACCTATGGGGTGAAGAACATTGAAACCTTTCATTCTTTTGTAACGTGCGACGATATCGCTGGCGGTATAACCTTCTGGGTGACCGACGTGCAGACCTTGACCACTTGGATAAGGAAACATATCCAGGACGTAATATTTGGGCTTACCATCGCCATCATTGGCTTTGAAAGTTTTGTTTTGCTGCCAGAAATTCTGCCATTTCTTTTCTATTTCATTAAAATTATAAACGCCTTTTTTATCACACATCTGATATTTAGCTCCTTAATACAGGCAAAACCAGTTATCAGTCCAAAGGTTTTACGTCATAACTACTTATACTAAAGCTGGTTATGGCAAAAAACTATCTTCGCTGATTCAATAATCCTGTAAAGATAACAGAAAACGCCAAAATAATCAAGAACTCTACAAAAGAGAAAAAGCTTTGAGCGAATTAAGCCCCCTTTAATTTTATATAGCCAAACTAACACTAAACTGTTATTATTCCCATGCTTTAATTTTAAACAGGTATGACGCCGAAGATCATAAGCTACAAGAATGACAGAAAGGATTCGTTAACAATGAAAATGCTGGTTAATCTGCTATGTTGCTTTGTGCCTAACAAAAAGTGGAGGAAAAAAGTAAGGTACTATTTGTTAGGTAACAAAAAACAGCTCGCCAGATTGGAAAAATGCGGTAAATTTGAAATAACAGAAATAGATGGCGTAAAAGTTGCTCAGTGTAATGGTCTGAATCTGGGATGTATCTTTGACGGTGATGGAGTCATAATCGTTGAAGAGATTTTTAAGAATGAAGAATACAATTTCGACATTGGAACTGAATCGGTAGTTATTGATATCGGGATGAATATAGGGCTTGCATCTTTGTACTTTGCGGCACGGGATGATGTTAAAGAAGTTTACGGATTTGAGCCTTTTAAACCAACTTTTGAACAGGCAGTGTTCAATTTTAGAATTAATGAAAAATATGCGAAGAAAATTCATCCCTACAACTATGGTCTCGGTAATGAAGATAAAGAGCTTATTTTGGAATATTACTCAGGGGCGCCGGGGCGAATGAGTACGGTAAAATCAGTTGAGGAGATACGTCCTTCACGCAAGAATGAAACAAAAAAGGAAGTTGTACAAATTAAAAATGCGGCAAAAGATATAAGCTCCATTGTTGAGAGGCACAAGGATAAAAAAATTATTATCAAATGCGATACGGAAGGTTCTGAAAAAGAGATTTTTGAGAGTTTGGATTCAAAAGGAATATTGAAAAATATCGATATGATCATGCTTGAATACCATTTTTCTTATGATGTCCCCCTGCTGGATATACTCAGAAGAAACGGTTTTGCTTTCTTTAAGCAAAAAACAGTCTCCCTTGAAACTGGTAATTTCGGTATGATAAGGGCCATAAAAAAATAAAAAGAGAAGGAATTGGCAATATGAAAATTCTGGTAAATATCCTGTGCTGGTTTATCCCAAACAAAAATAAACGAAAAGATATTAGAGGCAAACTAATAAAATCAAAGTTGCGTCATAAAAAACTTCTTGAGTATGGTTGTGTAATTGAAGGTGATGTTGCGTCCACCAAGGAACATATTCGATTCGATATATCAGACCATGCGAAAGTCTGTACCCATATTGAAGAAATACTTACAAACGAAACTTACAATTTAAGCTATAAAGGTGATTCTATCGTAATTGATATAGGGATGAATCGTGCAATTGCTTCACTTTTCTTCGCTTCAAAAGAAAATGTTAAGAAAGTGTATGCCTTTGAACCCTTCAAACCAACTGTTGCTTTAGCAAAGAAAAATCTTGATCTTAATCCTGTACTTAATAAAAAGATCCAGATTTTTGCGTTCGGACTAGGAAAAGAAAATACGACCTTGGAAATACCATACTCTATTGATATATCCGATTGTATGAGCACGACAAATGCTATAACAGCGAGGCACAATGTACAAACAGAAACGGTAATTGTTAAAGATGCCGCAGAGATACTTGCACCTATATTCGAAGAAAACAAAAACAATCGTATCATTATCAAATGTGATTGTGAAGGTGCTGAATTTGAGATACTCGAAAGACTGAATGAAAAAAATATGGTTGAAAAAATCGATGCTATTCTTATGGAGTATCATTTTAGAAACCCTGATACCTTATTAAAAATATTAACTGAACGCGGCTTTGCTGTACACGTTATACACGGTTTAAAAAAGGAGCCTATTACAGGTTACTTATATGCCGTCAAAATGGGGAAAAATGGCTAAATTCAGGTTCCAACAATATGCTGAAAAAAATTAAAAAAGAGCTGAACCGGATTACAAAAAAGCTGTTTCGGTCGGGTAAGAAATACGAGCAACTTGAGAGATTGCAGCATGAGCGTGAAAACCTGCCTTATGAAACATTCGACAATAGTAATTGTTCTATCCGTATTCCACATATAAAAACAATAGACGAAACACTTGAAAAGATTCTACTTGAAAATTGTTCCATCGCTCGTTTTGGCGATGGAGAGTTCGGTGTTATGACCGGCAGCAGAATTCATTTTCAAAATCGATCAACCAAGATGGCTCAACGTTTGAAAGAAGTAATTGCATCGAATAATCCTAACTTCCTGGTGGCTCTTGTTGACACTTTCGGCACCTTAGAGAACCATTTGCAACCAGGGAAAGATTTCTGGCGAAAATGGATGTCAAAGAAAAGGCAAATAGTATATTCATATCTTGATATGGATCGAGTTTACTACAATGCCCTTTTCAGCAGGCCTTACGTTATTTTTAATAAGACAGATGAGCATTACAATAATTGCCATATATATTTTGAGAAAATGAAAAAGATATGGGCCGATAGAGATGTTGTCATCTGTGAGGGCGAAGGGACACGGTTTGGTCTGTTTAATGATTTATTAGGTGGTGCCAAGTCAATATCACGTATTCTCTGCCCTGCTCGCAGCGCATTTGATAAATACGATGAGATACTATCTGCTTTTAATGGTGTCAGTAAAGAAAAACTTGTTTTGGCTGCACTTGGGCCAACAGCAACTGTTTTAGCATATGACTTGTGCAACAAAGGATATCAGGCGATAGATATCG
Organism: uncultured Pirellulales bacterium; assembly: GCA_964492365.1. Classification (GTDB taxonomy): domain Bacteria; phylum Planctomycetota; class Phycisphaerae; order Sedimentisphaerales; family Anaerobacaceae; genus JAGLTN01. The sequence goes on from CAZBKA010000047.1 coordinate 11,904, forward strand.
GGCACCTTGATTTGGAGTATGAATGGTTCTTGAGAAAATCATTAACAGGTGTGCCCCTGAAGTTCAAGTATGTTGACGGGACGGCTGAGGGAAGAAAAGTTCATCCTCTCGAAGATCCCGAATATAAAAAACAAATAATCAAAACAGTATTGTAGGTATGAATTAAAATTGTGTTGTCAGTTTTAGAATTATGAAAAAACGAGAAAAATACAATAATATTTAAGTAGGTGTTTTTCCAGAAAGTCATATGTTAAAATCAAAACGTATTCTTATTGTTTCAGATATGAGCTATAAGGGCGTAAAGTTGTTTTTGAACCAAATGCCGAAGCTAGCAAAGGGATTCATACGATTGGGGCATGACGCGAGAATCTTCAGCTATTGCGGGATGCTTTCGCAAGTCAGCCCGTTCAAAAGTAAAACCCTTACGGGTCGATTTTATAAAACAAAAACAGATAACCTCTTAGCGGAACAGATAAAAGACTACCGGCCTGACATTATTTATATAAGTTTCGCGCGTTTTCTTAATTCGGAAACGCTAAAAAAATTCAGAGAGGCGGCACCACAAGCTATTTTAATCGGTGGAGATGGTGACCCGTGGCCAAAGCTTCAACCTGGAAGAATTGAAACTGCTAAACAATTGGACATTCTTACCGCAACAAACGATGGTCAGTTCCTGCGTGATTACAGGGACGCTGGTGTACCTTTGTGTGCGTTCATGCCAAATATGTGTGACCCTGACACAGACTACCGGTATGAGGTTGGACCTGAATGGAAAACTGATATATTGTGGACAGGCAAAGCCAAGCATGGGGCAGACTCAAGTGAAACTCTCAGAGAGGAAATAGTAGGCAAATTAATAAAACAAAGTAATGCTGCCATATACGGATGTTTCGGTAAACCACAACTCGGCGGAACCAATTATCTATATGCTATAAGCGGCGCAAAAATTGGAGTCAGTATAAACGCTGTCAATTCAGTGCGATTATATCATTCAGACAGGTTTACACATTATACAGCATGCGGTACTTTTACTCTGGCTAAAAAAGTCCCTGATACAGAACTGCTATTTAAAGACGGTGTACATGTTAAGTATTTCAACACTGCAGAAGAGTTCTTCGAACTGGCAAAATGGTATTTAGAGCACGAAAATGAAAGAAGAAAAATTGCAGATGCGTGCATGCAATGGGCCCATCAACAGTACAACAGCACAAAAATTGCCCAGTACTTACTTGATTTGATAGAAACAGGTAGTTATAAAGCCCCTTGGATGTAAAATCAGGCTTTGAGTAATTTCCAGGTATATTCCTTGAGCCAGAGAGATGAATTCTTTATTCTTGCCAAGTTTTTTTCTTTTTTTGTTTCGTTGCCAAGCGTTGCGGCAAACAAATAAAGAATTGAATTACAAACAACAATATTTATGTCACCAAGCAGCACCGCTGGTTTAAAAATAATGTTAAATGCGGCTGTGATAAAACGTCCACGATGCTTTCTGAAATATTTAAACATACTTTCCATCTGCATCATACGCTTTGCTACAGGAACCTGCTTTGAAGACTGTCCACCGAGATGGGTAATAACTGCCTGGGGTGTGAAAACAACACGAAATCCCGCCTGCTTAACTCGGTAGCAGAAATCAACTTCTTCATAATACATAAAATAGGTCTCATCCAAAGCCCCAATTTTATCTATTACTGATTTGCGAACAAGCAAAGCGGCTCCCATAATCTGGTCCACATCCATTTGGCTATTGTGGTCAAAGTCCCGCATATTATATTTGCGATGATATCCTTTAAAAATCGAAGTAATTTTGAAAATTGTCTGGCGATGCAAAGCAGCACTAAATGTTGGGAAACGGCGGGCACATCTCTGTATTGAACCATCTCTGTTAAGCAGTTTCGGACCGCAAACACCAACATCGCAATTATTATCCATAAATTCTATAAGTTTGTTTATAGAATCCTGATGTATTATCGTATCAGGATTTAAAAGTAATGTGTATTGGCCCTTAGCTATTTCGATGCCCTGATTATTAGCAGCAGCAAATCCAAGATTAATTTTGTTATCAACTAAAATAACATCAGGAAATAAATTTTCTATGGTTTTCACAGTATTATCAGCACTATTGTTATCAACAACAATAATCTCGAAGTCATACGAGGGCGGATTATCCAGTATAGACTTGATACAATTGACCAAATCATGTTGAACGTTCCAGCTAACTATGATTATAGATAGTTTCACATTATTTACTTTCTAACTTAGGCTTTGCAACAACGACAAAATGCTTATATCTAATATCCCAAAGAGCTCCCATAAAAATCATATTTAGTATTTTATACGATCGGCTGGAAGTAGGATGCATACCATTTATCAGTAAAATATCAAAAGACAGTTTGTCGAATAATTTTACAAGGCTCTTGTAAGTGAAAAACCTCAAATGAGTTCTATCCAATATTCCATGATCTTTATAATCCCAATTGCCGTGTATCACCAAATCACTAAACGTACGATAGTATCTGATATTAGGAATAGAAGCTAAAATTACCCCATCTTTGGTTAATTTTTTCTTCATTGACAACAGTAAGCTATTTGGGTCAAGCAAATGCTCCAGCACATCGAAGAAAATAATACAGTCAAAATAGTGATCCGGCAATTTGTCAATAGCTTCATTGGCATCACTATTTATTACTTTATGAAGTTTTTTTTCGGCCATCTTGGCAGATTTTTCATCAATTTCAACAGCCCAAGTTTCAGCCTGAAACTTATCTTTTACCAACTCAGAAAACCCACCACTGCCGCAACCAAATTCCAATGTCTTCTTTACATTGCCTGGGAGGTACTTGAGCATCTCGAGACGGTCGTTATCGTAATAACCTTCCGGCTTATTATTAAGATATTTTACTTCGGTCTGCATACAACTCTTTCGTTCATAACTATATATTCTTTGACAATTTGCGACTGCATGATGATAACAAAATGAGGCTAATTTGCAAGGTTCAATTAAACTATTCTTTGAAAATACTGACCCTTTTTTGAAATGAACATTTCAAGATGCGACCAGAATAGGGGGCGACAATTATTTATTTGATTTATCATTGTATGAGTTTTTAAGACAAGTAACTCAACGGCAAACACGGAACCCTGTGTAGATGTCTATGCTGAGCAGATTGGCGAATCCACGGAACGAGACCACACATTGATCGCTGACATTGCCCCAGCTACCACCACGAAGAACACGGAAATTTCCAGAGTAGACGCTACTTGTCCACTCCCAAACGTTGCCCGCCATATCGGCGACTCCATAGCCATATGTTCCAAAATTTTCCACTGCTGTTGTGCCATTCGGGTGGGTAGAACCATGATAATTTGCAATGCTGTTATTTATAGTAGTTCCGCAGCCATAGTTGAAAGTTCCGTCATAGTCGGCTACTGCCTGCCACTGCCATTCAGTAGGCAAACGCCAGCCGTAATAGTTACTAAAAGCCATAGAACCATACCAACTGACAAAGGTAACTGGGGAATTCTCAAAGCCACTGTCAACAGTAAATAAACCTTGTGAGTAATTTATTCTTGATGCTCCGCCGCTGGTGGCTCCATCTCCGATCCCACCCGGACCAGCGAGGTAATAATAAATCTGTCCTGCAAAATCAGCACCATCGTTTGAACCAATTGCACCGTAGACATAGTTATCTGCCCCGACTGTAATATCACATGAATCGAGAGCATCGTTCAGGAACCAACAATACTGAGCATTGGTAGTTTCGTATTTACTCATCTCACCAGCAAAACCATCGTAACCGCCACCTATTCCCGGGTCAACGATATGTATCCAAGTAATATCTGGTTCAGTAGGTTCTGGGCCCAAAGAAATTACCAGATCAATAGCTGCCCCTGACGGGATGCTTTCTCCAGCGTAGGGTTTTTGGCTGATAACATTACCCATTACAACAATTTCGCTGTATTCACTTGAAATCGTTCCAGTTATTAGTCCAGAATCTAGAATCGCAGATTCTGCATCAGCCTGAGTCATACCAACTACATCGGGTACAATTACTTTTTCGTCTACCAGCCATTGCGATACCAGTATGGCAAAATCTGCAAAATCAACACGACAGTCTCCATTCGAATCTGCTGATGGACAGCCTGCAAAAACAGCTACAGAGCAAAAAGTCAGACAAAAAATTACTAAAGCTTTTAACAAAACACCTGTACATCCACAACTTTTCATTGTTTTTTCCCTTAATTCTTTAGCCTTTACTACTTGTGCCCCAGGTGCAATCCATCTTCGCAGTTTTTTATCTGTCCGCTTTTAATATGATTCTTTCGTATAGCAGCATCCTAAAATAATATAAGCGTACAACAGAATCATTATGGTAGATTTCGGTTTAGAAGGCAAATGAAAAATCTTATAACAATAATTGTCGAAATAATGGCAGCTATTATATATTACAGATGGTTTAGCTGCTTTTCTTTCGTCTCAATATTAAAGCAATGGAAGTACTAAGTAAAATTATTGTGGCTGGTTCGGGAATACCAGACAGTATTACATCATCATAATATGGGACATGGCTACCTGGATAAAATGCTGAGTAGTTATGCTTCCAGCATACAAGTGATACGGTATCAAAAGCGATAGAAGTATTAAAACTTCCACTACCAAGCGGAGCACCATCAAGCAGAAAACTTACCGAATTAGTGGTAAGACTTGCGCGTATTTCCATGTTATACCAGTTTTCGAGTAATGTGCTTTGTGATGAAGTTTGCGTTACATATTCACCATTTTTAAATGTGGTCATTTCGAAACCATTTATAGTACCTTCGGTATCATTGCCCAATACAAACGCGGCGATAAGCCTTCGAGTATTGGTCGCATCTTTGCCATAAAGCTGAATACCCATTTTTGCCTGGCCGCTATTGTTGTTTAATTGTCTAAAAAGCAGATCCGCTTTATAAGAGATTTCCTGCTCTGAAAACACAAGCGATGTCGGCGGAGTATATACTGCTTCATTCCACGCATTATTATCACTATATTCAAGCATTCTGCGTGCGCTTTGCGAACCTGAATGGAAACGGTCGGTACTTGCGATCCAGAAACTCGTTCCCGCCCAATAAGTATGACGCGAATTTGCAATATCGTCAGGGCTCCATATCCAATAGCCTGACTTATAGCTTGGGCCTTCGAAATCATCGTAGAGAATAGTATCAGCAGAAGAAACACAACTACATACCGCTACAAAAAAACATGCAAACCAACAGCTCTTCATCGAATCTCCTCCTAAACACAAAAAATATAGAAACAAATTTCGAACCATTTACAGGTGCTTTTACAACATAGTGTACACACATAATTTCAAATATACAACTTTTATCTTCCTGTCACATTTTGGATTAAATCTCATCCAACCAACTACATGCAAGTATTGCAAAGTCTGCCAAGTCCACTTTTTTATCCTGTGTTATGTCGGCACCAAGAGACGTGGCAAAGTCAATGTCGTTCTGGAGCCAATGCTCTGCCAGAATCGCCAGATCAGCAATATTAATCACGTTATCAGTTGCAAAGTCGCAATATTTATATGTTGGCCAGTCGAACCTAACATCATCAACCCAAAGTTTAAAACCAAAATCCCAAGTGTCTGCATGGATTTCAACATACTGTATTTGCCCCAGATCAGGGGAGCCTTGTTCGGTACGATTCCAACCTGTATCAACAAATGGACCATCAAGAGGTATCAACGCTTCCTGCCACTGGTAGTTGGCCTGATTTAGGAAATCGGCCCTGTATCCATTTTCGTAATAAGCATATTCAAAATAGTTTCCATAAGCGTCCTTGAGACGAATCCAGGGGCTTTCATTCTGGAAACCATAACCTGTGTCATTTTCGGCATAGAACCAGATGTGCAGTTGGTTTGCATCCGACAAATCCCACAAACCAGTATAGGTCTGTGGGTAACGCAGATAGGTATCAAAACCGCCATCGGTAATAAATTCAACTGAAGATTCTCCGGCCATCTTGTTGGTCGTATCGTCCTGAACGGAAGCTGTTGCGCTTTCTGCCCAGGCAACCCAGTCATAGGCGGTTAATTCAGCTAAGTCTTTCGGCATTATCCGTATCAATGGAGCTCCAAGATTCAATTGGCGGTCAAAAACAGCAGTATCGGTCTGACCATTCCAGAATGCGACATTGCATTGGGTAATATCTAACCAGCAGTAATCGATGCCACTTTCATACTCAATCTGAAAAAGCATTACACCATTAGTACCAACTACATGAACATATCCGAAGGGGTTATCATGCAGGGTGTCGCCAGTGGCGGCGGATGGAACAATTTGTGGATCAACCGGAACATTGGGCAGTGTGCATAGACCATTTGCGTCAGTGGTCATCTGTGCCTTGATCTGCGTGGTAAGAATTTCACCGATGCCATCACATTCACATACCTGGTACATCTTAACAACCGCACCGTCAAGAGGCTGACCTTTGTAATTCAAGAGACGCAACTGGATGGTCCGAGGGAGGTTGTAAAGGAACTGTCCGTAATAGCCGTGCGGCTGTTTGAGCCAGTGATTCATCGCCAGCGAATGGAATTCGGCGATGAATGGACTACAGCCTCGCATTAGATCATCATGAGCGGAGTAACCTTGTCCATTGACCTGATTTTGTTCGCCGCCCAAATCAAATTGATAGACATCGATCATTCCCAATTGATGCCCCATTTCGTGTAACAGGCCGTAATCGATATCATCGTCGGTGTGATAATAACCGCTCAGTCGTGGGTCACCATCCGTATCCCAATGATACCTAAATGGGAAAATAGCAAAATTGATCGTTGCAGGGTCCGTTGGATCCTCGGCTTCGTCATCAAGCACTTCCAGCACGTCATAATGCACTCGTTTCTGGCAATCGGCGTCAGCAAACAATTCATTGAATCGTTTCATGTGCATATTCAGCCAATCTATTACGTCATTGGTCTGAGTGTTTGGCCAGTTGTCTGACCATTCCTCTCGGAACTTTTCAATGAAAGACTTATCGATATAGGTCAGAAATCCAACGGCCAGCGTATTGCTTTGGAGCGTGTTATTTTCCGGTCGGTCGTCTGAAACTTGCATAGTAAAGCTGATGTCATGCGGCTCATCATCCCATGGAATGACTAATTGTGTACTGTCCATTTGCCCCGGAGCCAGATCAAACAACTGGTTAATATCAGTAACCACTTCACCGTCCACCTGCCATATCAACTCAATATCGTCAGAGAAATAATTTGTGCCACGGTTTCTGATTTTGGCGGTGTAGGTCATTGTCTCATTCACGTCCGGCCAGTGTTTTGTGTTTTCATCCTGACTGTCACAAAAACCGGTAGCTGCAGATACCCAATACGGTCCAAACCCCGATTGTTCCGTTACTAATGAGACAGTATAATCGGCGCAATAGCGAGGATAAAATGGGGTGCGGACAATGGAAACAACCTGCAAATCCGTTTCATTCCGCGGCGTACGCGGACCTATGGAATCAATAGATTTAATTTCTTCGCCTGATGTCGTTACAGTGGTAACAGCATAAAAGTAGGACACGTCATTATCGACGGTATCATCACAGTATTCAAGAGTATCTATAGAATCAACGGTCGCAATAGGGGTCATACCCTCGACTGTGGTAAAGGCGGCAGTATCGCGGTAAATCGCATAATGATCAAAAATACCGGTTTGGTCGAAAACTTCAATCCATTTTAACAATACAGAAGCATTGCCTGCAAATACCCGCTGCTTGCCGGGGGGATAAAGTTTCAGAGATGCGTCGGATGCCATGTCCAATGCGCAGAACAAATTTTGAATTGAATAGTCGGGTACCTGGTTATTGCCGTTACCTGCAACCCAGCTTGTTCGTAATGGCAAATATAATAAACCATCAGAACTAAGCGTAGCGGAAGCTCTTGCATTGCCCCCTGCTGAGACAGTAAATGTATCCAAAAGTACTGGGGTTGCCTGCCCCTGATCTTCAATTGCAAAATAGATACCATTATCATTATTGCCTACGATAACAACACCATTTGAAGTAACAATGGGACAACTATAAGTTTCCTCTAAACCTTTGCTTTGAGTGTTATAGTTCCATTTCAGGGATCCTGTTTCGGTATTGACGGCATATAATTTTCCACTGCCGTCTTCGGCAACGGTTTGGAAATAATAGGTCATACCATCATGACTGAGACAACCCGATGCGACGGCTCGCTGCGGTGAATTGGAGCCTTCTTCGTAATCGTACAAAAGAGTTGCATTGGATTCATATAGATAATTGCCGCTGATATCCAAACCGACAAAATAAATATCTCCAAACCCGACAGCCAGATAAATATTTCCGCTAATAGGGTCAATTGTCGGCGTGGCGTCGGTTTTATCTGGTGTATCGGTAACCCATATTTCGTTTTCAAAATCATCATAAGCTTTGACACGATCGGCTCTGCCAGCCGAAATAATTATTTCACCATCATCTTCATTAGTCCATAGTGATGGATTGGAAATGCACATGGAATTACTTGTCGCAGCTGCCCAGACTTGGGTCAGTGCTGTACCATTGTCTTGTGCGGCATAGGGACGGTCATCCCAGCCATACGAGAAAATACGCCCGTCGTTATTGCATACGACAGGGGATGGCTTCTCAAGATGTGATGGATACGGGTCGGCTTGATTACCCCAGAAATTTGCGGGGCCTTGGGTTGTTGCAAATGCCATCATTCTTGCGCCGCTGGAAGTCCAGTCGTTGACGACATATATTACAGAACCATCTGCGGAAAAAGCAGGGGTTGTTTTTCCAATCACCTCCCCGCCGTCGGGATTGCCATACCAGAATGTTTGACCGGTATGGCGATCCATACCCTGTATACCTTTTGGCCAGTGATATGTTCCTACGACGATGTCGGTGTTATCGGGGCCAACGCTGTCAAAAAACGGCATACTTGAACCGCCAAAATTACCGTTGTCCGGTGAATCTGGAGATGTACTCTGCCATAGAAAAACATCGAAGAACGAACTGTTCATTCGATTTGGTGGTATGGCATAATCAGCCCGTGCAGTAT
>CAZBKA010000048.1:0-20205 GCA_964492365.1 uncultured Pirellulales bacterium
TATTTATGTTGACCGGAAAGTAGATCACTATGACCTTGCAATATTAGCCAGACATTGGTTACAAAGTGCATCATACGATGATTTATTAAAAAACGATTATTTTGAAAGATCTGATATAAATGGAGATGGAACTGTCAATTTGATAGATTATTCGTACATGGCTTTAAGTTTTGAAAACCAATAAAAAATAAAAAAAATCTAAACATAAACAAATAAACCCAGTATAATCCCTTTAGTTTTTAACAATGAAGTTATTACAGGGAACGACAGATTATGAAGAAAATAGTTGAAGCAGCATTATTAACATTATTGTTTATCAGTTCGGTTCAAGCAGGTGATCAGGTTCTCAAGTACAGAGAAGACGGTACTTTTAAGATAGTTCAGTTCGCTGACATGCACTGGCAAAAAAGAGATGCTAATGACATAAAAACCTGCAAGCTGATGGAGGAAATCCTTGATATCGAAAAGCCTGACATGGTTGTTCTGACAGGAGATAATATTTCCGGTTCAGGATGTGATGACTGCAAAAAATCTATCCTGGCCTACTCCCAGCCAATGGTTGACAGAAAATTGCACTGGGCCGCTGTTTTTGGAAACCATGATGATGAGGGTGCAATGAACAAAAAAGACCAGATGAAACTGCTTCAAACAATCCCCTTTTGCCTGGCAAAGGCTGGGCCTGAAGATATCGACGGGGTAAGCAATTATTATCTCAATGTTTATGATTCTAAAGGCGGCAAAGAAGCAAAAAATACCCTTTATTTCATTGACAGTCTTTCCTATGCACCTAAAGAGATAGACGGATATGCGTGGATCACACGAAAACAGATTAACTGGTATGTAGAAACTGCTGCAAAGATTGAAAAAGAAAACGGCAGAAAACTGCCTGCACTTGCTTTCTTCCATATACCAATACCAGAATATGACCAGGTATTTGATGCGAACAGCTTAGGCAGTAAGAATGAGGTAGTGTGCTGTTCAAAAATTAATTCCGGATTTTTTGCAGCTATGCTGGAAGCCGGCGACATAATGGGTACATTTGTAGGCCATGACCATACAAGTGACTATGAAGGTACCTTAAATGGTATCAGACTGTGTTACGGCAGAGGAATTGGTTACAGCACTTATGGCAAGGATGGTTTCCCAAGGGGAGCGAAAGTTATAGTTCTTACCGAAGATAAAAAGGATTTCCAGACCTGGGTACGAGCAGAAGGTGGTCAAAAAATAGATTATCAAAAAGAAAAACAGGCAGCGTGTCAATCAGATAAGTAATTGGCTGCAGGTTATTTCAGGTTAGAATTGCAGATGGTGAAAGCTTATTAACTAGTGTTAAAAAGGAGTAAATACATGAGAAAAACTTTGACCAGTTTAGTTTTAGTTATGCTGATATGTGGTATCTCCAATGCAAATTCTGGTGACAAAACTCTGAGGTACAGAGAAGACGGCACATTTAAGATAGTTCAGTTTGCTGATATACACTGGCAAAATGGTGATGTCAATGATATAAAAACCAGTAAGCTGATGGAGGAAATTCTTGATGTTGAAAAACCTGACCTTGTTGTTATGACAGGAGACAATATTGCCGGGGGAGGATGTAATGATTGCAAAAAAGCCATTCTGGGCTATTCCAAACCAATGGTTGACAGAAAAATACCCTGGGCTGTTACTTTCGGAAACCATGACGATGAAGGTCCGATGAACAGGAAAGACCAGATGAAACAGTTTCAAACAGTCCCCTTTTGCCTGGCAAAGGCTGGGCCAGAAGATATTGACGGGGTAAGTAATTATTATCTCAATATTTATGATTCCAAAGGTGACAAAGCAAAAAATACCCTTTATTTCATTGACAGTCTTTCCTATGCACCTAAAGAAATTGGCGGATATGCGTGGATCACACGAAAACAGATTAACTGGTATGTAGAAACTGCTGCAAAGATTGAAAAAGAAAACGGCAGAAAACTGCCTGCACTTGCTTTCTTCCATATACCAATACCAGAATATGACCAGGTATTTGATGCGAACAGCTTAGGCAGTAAGAATGAGGTAGTGTGCTGTTCAAAAATTAATTCCGGATTTTTTGCAGCTATGCTGGAAGCCGGCGACATAATGGGTACATTTGTAGGCCATGACCATACAAGTGACTATGAAGGTACCTTAAATGGTATCAGACTGTGTTACGGCAGAGGAATTGGTTACAGCACTTATGGCAAGGATGGTTTCCCAAGGGGAGCGAAAGTTATAGTTCTTACCGAAGATAAAAAGGATTTCCAGACCTGGGTACGAGCAGAAGGTGGTCAAAAAATAGATTATCAAAAAGAAAAACAGGCAGCGTGTCAATCAGATAAGTAATTGGCTGCAGGTTATTTCAGGTTAGAATTGCAGATGGTGAAAGCTTATTAACTAGTGTTAAAAAGGAGTAAATACATGAGAAAAACTTTGACCAGTTTAGTTTTAGTTATGCTGATATGTGGTATCTCCAATGCAAATTCTGGTGACAAAACTCTGAGGTACAGAGAAGACGGCACATTTAAGATAGTTCAGTTTGCTGATATACACTGGCAAAATGGTGATGTCAATGATATAAAAACCAGTAAGCTGATGGAGGAAATTCTTGATGTTGAAAAACCTGACCTTGTTGTTATGACAGGAGACAATATTGCCGGGGGAGGATGTAATGATTGCAAAAAAGCCATTCTGGGCTATTCCAAACCAATGGTTGACAGAAAAATACCCTGGGCTGTTACTTTCGGAAACCATGACGATGAAGGTCCGATGAACAGGAAAGACCAGATGAAACAGTTTCAAACAGTCCCCTTTTGCCTGGCAAAGGCTGGGCCAGAAGATATTGACGGGGTAAGTAATTATTATCTCAATATTTATGATTCCAAAGGTGACAAAGCAAAAAATACCCTTTATTTCATTGACAGTCTTTCCTATGCACCTAAAGAAATTGGCGGATATGCGTGGATCACACGAAAACAGATTAACTGGTATGTAGAAACTGCTGGAAAAATTGAAAAAGAAAATGGGAGAAAACTTCCTGCGCTTTCTTTCTTTCATATACCGATACCAGAATATGACCAGGTATTTGATGCAAACAGTTTAGGCGGCAAGAATGAGAAAGTATGCTGTCCAATAATAAACACCGGATTTTTTGCGGCGATGCTGGAAGCAGGCGACATGGCAGGAGTATTTGTAGGGCATGACCATACAAATGATTTTGAAAGTACTCTACACGGTATCCGACTTTGTTACGGCAGAGGCTCGGGTTACCACACTTACATCAATAACGGATTCCAAATAGGAGCAAAGGTTATAGTTCTAACTGAGGATAAAAAAGATTTCCAGACCTGGTCAAGAGTTTTAAATGGGCAAAAGATAGATTATCTAAAAGAAAAACAAGCACCCGGTAAGTCCGATAATTAATTTGCTGTAAATTTTCAAATAATTTAACTGTCTAGTTTGACTATGGGTTGTTTAATGATAGAATACCGCCCATGAATGCTTATCCACTGATATTAGAACCAATATATAAAGAGAGAATCTGGGGCGGACAAAAGCTGAAAAGCTTTTTCGGCAAAGATTTACCTCATGGAAAAAAAATAGGCGAAAGCTGGGAACTGGCGGATTTACCCAATGATAAGTCTACAGTTGCTAATGGCGAGTTTGCCGGTAGAGCTTTTAGTGAGTTGATAAAACAATTTCCACAAGAAATGACTGGTGACAAAAACTTCAAGCTGCCCTTTCCCCTTCTTTTTAAACTCTTAGATGCGCAGGATGTATTAAGCGTACAGGTTCACCCTGACCAGCAAACTTGTGACAAGATGGGGACAGGAGAACCTAAAACCGAATGCTGGTATATTATAGATGCTGTGCAAGGAGCTGTAATCTACAAAGGGCTCAAACCCGGCGTAACAAAGCAGCAATTCGAACATGCCATCAAAAAAGGTACCACTAATGAGCTTTTGAATAAGATTGAAGTCGAGTCTGGAGAATGTCATTTTTTGCCCTCAGGGACGATTCACGCGATCGGGGCAGGACTGCTTATCGCTGAAATACAGATGTCCTCTGACACGACTTACAGGGTATTTGACTGGAACAGAGTTGACGAAAAAGGAAATGGGCGTCAGCTGCATGTCAAAGAATCCCTTGAAAGTATACATTTTGATCAGGAAGATGACTTGTCGGCAACCACAGTCGGAAGACTTGTTAACTGCGAGTTTTTCAAAGTTGACAAGGGCCATAGAATTGCTGGCAATGAAGTATTGCTGTCGCCTGGCAAAATGAAAATGCTTATGATTATTGCAGGTGAAGGAAATTTTACAGATGTGAATGAAAAGATGGTAGAATTCAATGCGGGGCAGACTATATTTATACCTGCCTGTTATGAAGGGGTTATGTTCTGCGAAAGCGACTGTCAATACCTTACCGTAACCTTGTAAGATCAATTGACGTCAAAAATCATTCAGAATAATCATCCTTTTTGCCGCTTGGCTCGTTTCTGTATCTTTCATTTTAAAAGCAGAATATAAAGGCAATATTGTAAACGGTCGAAAAAGAAATATGAATAAATTCAGAATGTTGTTAAAAATCTCATTACTGGCAGCTATTGCGGTAGCAATAAGCGGCTGTGAAACTGCAAATAGAACCGTTGTAACCACCCCACCAATATCAAAAACAAAGGTTACTATCGATCAGCTAGCAAGTGAACTCGGGATGAAAGTCACCAGCACAAGTTCAACCTATGTTACCTTAAAAGATTCCAAAAACACTGTACTTGTATTCACTTATTCTGATGGAAACTACTATGTCAACGGGAGAGAGGGCGGCAAAGTTGGTCCGGTAATAAAAAATAATGGTTCAATAATTGTGAATGAAGATTTAGCAGGCAAAATTAAATCCATGATGGAGACAGCATCACCATTGCCTTCTGCTTCTACAAAATCTACGCTACCAAGAACCTATGCCAAGATAATGCTTGACCCTGGACACGGCGGAAAAGACCCAGGTGCAATAGCTAAAACAGGAATGTATGAAAAAAACATAAATTTGCAGGTAGCCAATAAAGTTGCCTCTCAGTTGAGACAATGGGGTCTAACTGTATCAATGACAAGGCAAAGTGACGTATTCATCGAACTGGAAAACCGCGTATCCATAACCAACAGGTACAATCCCGACCTTTTTGTCAGCATCCATGCCGACACATGTGAAGACAGCTCAACAACTGGTTACAGCGTTTATGCATCGCGTAGTGCTTCGAGTGAATCGCTGGCATCTGCGGGCAAAATCGTATCAGCAATGAAAGGTACAGGATTTGTTGACCATGGAGTCAAGAGAGCTGATTTCAAGGTTATTGCCCAAACAAAATGCCCGGCAGTACTGATTGAAATAGGATACCTTTCAAACAGATACCAGGCAACACAGTTGGCACAAAGCGAAACTCAGCAAAAGATAGCTTACTCTATAGCCCGCGGCATTTATGATGCGGTAAAATAGAAATTAAAGAAACGGAAAGCATTTAATCTTCTTTATGGACGGCTCCTCGCAGGCCATGCATTTTCAAAAAACCCTTTCGCCAAATGACAAGAGCAGAAATCAGAAAGACCAGCACATAAACTACTGCTGCATACCGCGTTCTTATCTGACTCATAACTATCCCAGTTAAAGCATAAAGCCCGGCAAGCAAATAGCAGATCACTACAGTTTTCTTCAGGGAGTGCCCCCTGTCGATCATCTGGTCATAGATATGCCCCCTGTCGGAAACAAACAAAGGTCGATGATTTATGAGCCTTCTGACCAGGGCTACAGCGGTATCAAGTATCGGCAGTCCGAAAACAACTATGGAAGCCATCCACCATCTTGGAATTCGCTCTGCCATAAGAATCATCAAAGTGGCAGTCACAAACCCAAGCAGCATACTGCCTGCATCACCCATGAATATTTTTGCTGGGTGACGGTTAAATGGCAGGAACCCTAATACACCACCTACTAACGCCAAACATAAAATAATTCTCACGGGATCCCCCACGTCACTAAAACCCCATGTGGCCAGATGTACCGAAACTATCAGCATTGCAACTGTAATAATAGCAGTAACTCCGCCACAAAGACCGTCGAGCCCATCAAGCAGATTCAATGAATTGGTTGCACCGAGCACAAAAAATACCACAATAAAAGCCTCAAGAGCAATTTCAACCGAAATTGGGATCGTAACCCCACAATAACCGGTATAGTAATCGAGGTTAGGCCCAATACCGACAACTAACAACGCAGCAGCGGCAAGTATTTGTCCTAAAATTTTCTGCCTTGGCCTAATATTAAAAATATCATCTATTAAACCAACAACACATGCAATGGTCGCACCTGCTAATATTCCGCAAAGCAATTTAAAAGAATCATGGAAACATTCTTGTCTCAAAAGACAATTAATGCCCACCATAACACCAAAAATGAGCCCTACAAGTATACCAATTCCTCCAAGGTAAGCTACCGGCTCTTTGTGTGTTTTGACAAGATTGTCGGGTTTATCGACTATTCCGAATTTTATGGCTATTTTCTTACAAAGCCAAGTAGCCCCGTAGGCCACTATAAACGATGAGATAATAACAGGCCAAAATTTTACTACCCACGTCAAAGGCCTTGCTGGTCCTACCAGTTCATCTAATATCATTACAATCTCCTATGAAAATCTCCTTACAACCATATTTCACTGTCGTACCGCAACATTGTTAATTTATCTTTGAACCCGTCAAAGCGAATATTGGTTTTCTTAGAAAGCAAATGCTGCAGTATCCACTTTGGAAAATCAGCACCTGCTTTTATAGACAAAGGCGCTCCCCCGCCAAAACGAGGATTTATTTCAATGAATTTGCACTGTCCTTGTTCGGTGACTATGAGCTGTAAGGTAATAACGCCTGGTCCGGCACCAAGATGTTCAACAAGTTGAGCGGCCTTTTTCATTATTTCGAGATTCTTATCTATCCTGCTTTTGCTTACCTCACCCGATCTGACCTCAAGACGAATTCTCGGCACAACACATTTAACTTTCATATCGAAATCGACATAAACGTCGCACGTGTATTCAACACCTTTGATGAACTCCTGAACTATGCAGTTAGGTACTCTCTTTGCATAAAACAGAAGCTCCCTTCGGTTATTTACAACAGCATTACCTCTGCTGGCATATCCATCCCAAGGCTTCAAAAAACAAGGCCAACTGGTTTTCTTTCGTTTGATAGCTTTCGATGCAACAGCAGTAACCGGTGTATCAAAATTGTATCGTGTGAGATATTTATAAGTTTTCCTTTTGTCCTGGCAAATATCGACAACATCAACAGAAGAAACAAGCACAAGGCAACCAAGTTTGCTGAATTCATCTCTGCTGGCAGCAAACAACCTAAGGTCAAGATCAACAGTCGGAACAATTAAATCTATCTTGTTTTTCTTTACTATAGAGAGTAAATCTTTGATGTAATCCTGGTGCGAAGTTGATTTTACGACAAATTTTTTGTCGCATATCAGCATTGCAGGACTTAATTCGTTCATATCTGCGCCGCATACACAGATAGCGGTTTTTAGTTTTTTGGCAGCCAATTTGAAACTATTTACCAGCGAAACTCTCCTACCAACGCATGTAAACAAAACACTCAAACTCTTTTTCAGCTTGACCATTAAATATCCTTGATAAAATCAAAAAAATCAATAACTATCCATAAATATTCATCGTCAAATGGTAGATATACACGCTTTGGCCGTCAATCGAAAAGCTGGTGTTATAAATGCATTTTCTTTGACATTTGGCTTAGAAGCATCTAAACTGCCCACTTAATCAATGGTTATCGACCAGATTTAAAATTTAGTTTAATTATGGAAAGGTGAGCTATGCAGGTTCCACTATTAGATTTAAAAGCTCAATATGCAACAATAGAAAACGATGTAATGTCAGCTATCAAAGATGTATGCCAGAGTCAGATGCTTTGTCTGGGTCCGGCAGTAGCCAAATTTGAGAAAGAAATAGCTGAGTATTGCGGCTGTAAATATGCATTGGGCGTTTCGAGCGGCTCTGATGCGTTGCTTGTCAGCTTAATGGCCCTGCAGATCAAACCAGGTGACGAAGTAATAACAACACCTTTCACATTTTTCGCTACCGCTGGCGCCGTTGCGAGACTTGGGGCAAAAACGATTTTTGTAGATATCGACCCGGACACATTCAATATCGACCCCGCGAAAATAGAAGAAAAAATTACCAAGAAAACAAAAGCCATTATTCCCGTTCACATTTTCGGACAGAATGCCCAGATGAAGCCTATTCTTGCTATTGCAAAGAAGCATGGTCTTGCTGTCGTAGAAGATGCGTGCCAGAGTATAGGTGCAATTCAGGATGGCAAAAAAGCAGGCACTTTCGGTGACCTTGGATGTTTTTCTTTTTATCCGACAAAAAATTTAGGCGCTTTTGGTGATGGCGGTCTTGTAACAACAAATGATGAAGACTTAATGGAAAAATTAAAAATTTACCGCGACCATGGGCAGAATCCGAGATATTTTTACCATGTTGTAGGCGGTAACTTCAGACTTGACGGCATTCAGGGCGCAGTT
Organism: uncultured Pirellulales bacterium; assembly: GCA_964492365.1. GTDB lineage: Bacteria > Planctomycetota > Phycisphaerae > Sedimentisphaerales > Anaerobacaceae > JAGLTN01. The sequence goes on from CAZBKA010000048.1 coordinate 8,596, forward strand.
TTGAGTGTTAAGCTGAAACACCTTGACAAATGGAGTAACAAAAGGCGTGAAAATGCGGAACTATATGACAAGCTTTTAGCAGGTTGCCCCATTGAAACTCCCAAGGTAGATTCAAACAATATATGTATTTACCATCAGTACACAATCAAAGCTGAAAAGCGTGATGAACTTCAGAAGTACCTCGCAGACAACCAGGTCAGCTCTGCGATCTTCTATCCAAAATCACTGCATCTACAGGAATGTTTCAGCGATCTCGGTTATAAGGAGGGAGACTTCCCTGTGACAGAAGATACATGCAGAAAGGTTCTATCACTGCCGGTATATCCTGAGCTGGCGAAAGAACAGATTGAATTCGTCGCTGAGATGATAAAGAAATTCTACAAGCAGCGATCCTGCAAGTAAAGATCAGGAGAATAGAATTGCTTAAAAACAGTGAAAATCCGCCAATCAGTTGGCCGGCAGAAATATCAATTAAAAATTTTTCTGACCAGTGGTTTGTCATGCACACAAAAAGCCGAAATGAAAAGGCATTGGCGTGGGATCTTGTCAGTAAAGAAATCCATTATTTTCTGCCTATGTGCTGGAAGATGAGCCACAGTAAAGGTCGAAAATTTAAATCTCTGCTTCCATTGTTTACCGGTTATATGTTTTTCAATGGCAATGAAAACCAGCGGCTAGAGGTTCTTCGTACGAATCGAGTTGCAAATATAATAGAAGTAAAAGACCAGCAACAGCTAATAAAAGAACTGGGTGAAATTGAACAGGCCCTGCAAGCAGGCGCCGACCTCAAACCTGACATATATATAAAAGCTGGTCAGACTTGCCAGGTAATAGCCGGCCCTTTAAGGGGTCTTAAAGGGGTCGCTCAAAATACGAGTTCAGGAACCCGTCTTATGCTGAACATAGACATTTTAGGCCAGGCTGCTTCTGTTGAAATAGACGCTGACATCATTGAAATTATCGACCAATAACACAATGTTGTCACTTAACATTATCCGGCAAATAAAATACCAACCTGGTAAACTATCAGCGTGACAATATATGCCAGTATGGTTAGTCCGAAGAACTGAAACATAGCCCAGCCCCAACTGCCTGTTTCATGTTTTGTCATAACAACAGTCGCAATACAAGGCGAACTGATAAGACAAAAGAGCATAATGCAGAATCCCGTCAATGCCCTGTGTTCAGTATAAGCCTCCTGCAGATGATATCGAAGATTATGGCTTTGCTCGACATCGCTCTCAACAGCGTAGACTATTGCCATTTGAGTAATGAACAATTCTTTTGCGGCAATTGATCCTACCAAAGCTGTCCCTATCTTCCAGTCAAACCCTAAAGGCTTTATCGCAGGCTCTATTGCTTTGCCTATTCTCCCGATGACAGAACTCGAAAGATTCATCTCATGAACCTGCTGAGCATTGAACCCCTGCAGTGACTGCGGTGCGGGCTTTGGATAAGTCTTTGCAAACCACAAAACTATCGAGACAAGGAGAATGACAGTCCCCGCTTTTTTCAGGTACATCCATCCCCTCTGCCAGGTATAAATTCCCAAAGCTTTGAAAGTAGGCATTCTGTAAGGGGGCAGCTCCATAACAAAAGGTACAGTCTCACCTTTAAAAACGGTCAGCCTTAATAATTTCACACATATAATCGCTATTATAATTCCGATGACATATATTAACCAAAACATCGTCCCCTGCCATTTCAGTTGGAAAAAAGCAGGTATCAGTAATCCATAGATTGCAAACCTTGCTCCACAGCTCATCAGCGGAATAACCATTATAGTAGTAAGACGGTTTCTTCGATTCTCAAGTATTCTCGCAGCCATGATCGCAGGTACGCTGCACCCAAATCCAATTATCATCGGTATAAAACTTTTGCCGTGCAAACCAATTTTGTGCATTATTCTGTCCATGATAAATGCGGCTCTTGCCATATACCCTGTTGCTTCAAGTATTGCAATAGAAGCAAAAAGCAGGAGAATATTTGGCAAGAACATTACAACCCCACCGACACCTCGAATGACACCTTCGACCAGCAACGACCGCAACCAGAGCATATTATCTCCAGGCCAGTAATTGATTGTCACCTTGCAGAGCCAGTCAAAAAAATTCTCCAGCCATTCCATTGGATATGACCCGAGAGTAAAAGTTATCTGAAAAGTAATAAACATCAAAAATAAAAATATCGGAAGCCCAATAACCTGATTGGTTAAAACGGAATCAATAGTATCACTGAAGCTGTGTCGAAATTCGACTGTCTTTTTGATGGTCTCCTGACAGGCACCGGAAATAAAACCATATCTCCTGTCAGCGATTATAACCTCAGGCTCGTCACCTAGAATTTTTTTAACATCTATTATACTTTCAGATGCTTTTAGTTTGACCTCTTCATTTTCTATTTTCTCGGCGATTTGTTTATCCTGCTCAAGGAGCTTTATTGCCAACCAGTCCGAATTATATTTTTTCAACTTTTTGTCTTCTAACTTGGCAATGAGCCTGGAAAGCTGAGAGACTTTCTCATTAATTTCAGAGCCGTAACTGATTTTATGCCTGCGAGTGTTTTTTTGCTTCTCCACGGTCCTCAGTATGGCGTCCAGAAGCTCATTACCACCATCACATTTACTTCCTACTGTCAAAACTATTTCAGCTTCAAGCAGCCCAGACATAGCCTCTATATTAAATACGAGTCCATTGTGCCTTGCAACATCGCTCATATTGAATGCCAGTACCAAAGGCACATCCATCTCTATAAGCTGTGTAGTAAGATAAAGATTGCGTTCAATATTAGAAGAGTCAATCACATCAACAACCACATCAGGATGTTCATCAATTATAAAATTACGTGCAACGATTTCCTCGACCGAATAAGCTGTTAAACTATAAGTGCCCGGCAGATCAACAAAGCGGATATTGTAGTTTTTATACACACAGAATCCATCTTTTCGTTCAACGGTTACTCCGGGATAGTTGGCAACATGCTGCCTTGCACCGGTAAGCATATTAAAAACCGTGGTTTTACCACAATTGGGATTCCCCGCCAAAGCAACAGTAATTTTGTTCATTGTAAGACTTTACCTCTGCCATATATATTAAAAGCCAATTTTACGTGTTTATTCGATTATTCTGAAAACGCTATCCAATTAAGAAACCATAATTTTGTTTGCGATTCCCCTGCCAAACACCAGTTTTGACTCTTTTACTTTTACTATAAAAGCGCCGGAATTTCTATTATTGACCACTACAATTTCAACGCCTGGCAAAAGTCCCATTGCACGGAGCTGGTTGTTAAGTCCCCCCCCTGCTGCAATGCTAACTATTTTTACGACTTCACCATCTTTTACTAAAGACAAAGACTTAACATCTTTCATTTTCAGTACTTCACTTTCCATTGGTGTTATTATAATAACGCTTAAAATCATGAGCAATATTACATCCTGGCTCATTCATATATTCAACAAAAGACCTGAGTTTGGATACTACATCAATACCAAGCGCATGTTCAGTTCTGCACGCCGCTTCCCGTGCTGTCTCAGTATCAATATCAAGAATATCAACAAAAAAAGATTCTAATACACTGTGTTTATTGGCAACTTCAGCAGCGGCTTTTGCACCACATCCGGTGAGTGTAATATATCCATAAGGTTCATAGTTAACCAACCCCTTTTTCTTCAACAGGCGAAGAGCCCCTGTTACCGATGCCTTTGAAACACCAAGCCCATCGGCAATGTCCTTGCTGCGAGCCACGTTAAACTCATCTGCAAGATTAAGTATAATCTCAAGATAATCTTCCAGAGAAGCACTGATCTTATTATCATTCACAATAAAAACCTTTCTGTAGTTACCTAGAACTAATATAGTTAGCCTTGCCTAACTTTTCAATAAAAATTTATTATAAAATAAAAAAAACTTTGTTTTGTCGCAGGTATTATATTAAAATCGCTGTTTTCGGGGCGTAGCGCAGCTTGGCTAGCGCGCATGACTGGGGGTCATGAGGTCGGAGGTTCGAGTCCTCTCGCCCCGATTTCTTGTATTGACAAAACAAACACTTTTTGAATTTTATCAATTTTAAGGGACTGAAAATGAAAAAACTGTCGTTATTATTGTTAATGATGATGTTTATTGGAGGTTGTGCGGCACAATCTCACAATATGGTTTGCGATAAGATAGAAACAAGTAAAAAGCATCCCTACTCAATTGAGGTTGCAGTTGATGGCGGACGTGAAACAAATCCGCTTTGGACATCTCAAATTTCAAATAGTGAATTTACCCAGGCCATTGAAACTTCGATATTAAATTCAGATATTTTTAAATCAATCGCAAAAGGTGATAACGCTGATTATTACCTGAACGTTGATATTGTAAAAATAAGCCAGCCTATAATCGGATTAGATTTTGATATAGCTATGGAAACAAAATGGGCCTTAATTCAAAAAACGACAAAAACTATTGTTTGGTCAGACAAGATAGCGACCACATATAAAGCTAAGTTAGGCACTGCTTTTCTTGCGGGTGAACGGCTTCAGAAAGCGAATGAAGGATCAGCTCGCGAAAATATTAAGGAAGGTTTGTCTCGATTATCTCAGGTTGACTTTTAAGACCGGGTTTACAGCCTAACAGTTGCAATGAAAGTTTTTTGCTGGATTTTCAGAAAAATAGTGAGCGGTAAATTTCATTAAAATCACAGCTATTGTATCTTTTGGTTGTAGTCGGGTTGTAGGATTTTGGCCTAAATATATTCTCCAGCTAATTCTGTTTAATTCGACTCCGAGTTAATTTTTGAGTCAGGTTCGGCGAGGCTTTGCTGCAAATCCATCATTGCCTGCTGGCTGACCTTGAATAATCGCTGTTTGGGGCGGTCAAGGTCATAAATCAGCATCAGCACAAATGAAAATGTAAGAACCAGAACTATATAGGCAAAAAAACCGCGTATCCCTATTAGTCCGGCATGATATCCCATCGCCGCCATTCCCATAACTACAAGCAAATAAAGCACTACCCAAATTGATGCAGAAACCTTTCCATACATTCCATAATTGATTCGATTGGTTTGCATATTGATCATTTTGCTTAAGGAATCTACATAAAGCCAAGAGGAATTTGTCCCTATTTTTTTAGTCTCACCCGTCATAGCGATTGACCAAAGCTGGTCCTGAATTTTGCCTGACCGGGATATTCTCCGCTGTAACTCTTCCGGAGTTAGGATATCAGCCGCGCGAATATCTACATATTCGCGTAGAAGTTTTCTGGATTCGATACACTGGTCTTCCGCAAGCATTCCAGCCATTGCATAGGTCGACCGTATTGCATTTGCTTCATCCAGAACAAGATGCCTACGAGTATTAAAGTGTTCAGCGGCAACATTGAAGGTGAATGCCAGCATAAACGCCAACAATCCAAGTGTTGCTCCAACCATCGGGCCGACGGGAGAATCTTTTTCGTTAATTGAACGCTTACTATGATTCCTCCCTAAAAGAAAACCACCCTCAAATGCAGTAAAAATAATCCCCATTGTCACCAGCAATACTATCCAAAGAGGTAAATTATAAAACAAGTACTCCATATTTTTGCCTACTCCTAATACTCATAACCAATATATTTTTTGTTATTTGCTTCGGTTTGACTTTTATCATATATCATTTTTTGACAAAATAAACTTCAAAGTTCTGATTTATTCCAAGATGATGATATACGCCCACAAGCTGATTTGCCTGTTTATCAAAAGCAAGTGTATAGTAACTGCCGGGATAGAATTTATCCCACAACTCGATAAAGAGATTCATCTGACCAGACTTCATAGTAACTTTTGCATTTGAAACATTAATCGGGTTTGGATTCAGATAAGCCATTTTGATTTTGCCATCCGATGCAATCGATTGTATATCCAAAACATAGTCGCCATCCGAACGCACCCATTGACCTGTAAGCTTCTGAAATTCGCTATCAGCCTCAGTTCGATTCGGGTCGAACGAAAATATTCGTTTCCAGTCGTCCTTCATACAGACGACTGTCCAGCCGCTGACTTTGGCTTCGTCAAGACCTTTGTCTAATTTTCCGATAGCTGACTGCCGGTCGTATGCCCATTCTCGTTCGGCATCATCGTGATGAACATAGAGACAGAGTCGCGGGCCGGTTCCGGCAGCGGTCCATTGCAGCATTTGCAGGTCGCCATCAGAATTGCCGAAAGCCGCGATAGGACGGCGGCCTATGTGCATTTGAATACCGACGGGCTTGCCCGGTCCGTCATCAATAAAATTGATTTCCGGTAACCGTATCAATACAGGCTTACCGTCGCGCAATTCAAACCGGGTCTTGATACTGCTGCCGATAACCTGCTCCGGAGGGATGCCATAAATTTTCTCGACCCACGGGCGCATAAATTCAACGCCGCCGCCGGAGACGATGTATGTCTCAAAACCGTTTGCTCGAAGATAGGCGAGCAGTTCGAGCATCGGCTGATAGACCATCTCCGTATACAGGCGACCGGTTATCGGATGCTTGGCGGTTGTTATCCAATCGGTCACTATCTTTTCGAATTCATCAGTGGTCATGCCGGCATGCGTGTCCATCATTATTTCCATCATGGAATTTTCTCCGCCAGCCAGCACCCCTTTCACATTTCCCTTAAGAATAGAGGCAAACGGCTCTTTATCCTGCCATTGGGGGTGCTGCGGTGCAAGCGACTTCACCCTGTCAATCGCAAAGAAGAATTGGAAGTACATCGGCTGTTCGCCCCAGAGCGTACCGTCATTATCAAAAACTGCGATACGTTCGGCTGGCGGCACAAAATCAGGTGAGTCTTCTTTGGTTACTCTGGTGACGAACTGGAGAATCGAGTTTTTCGTCTGTCCATCGTTCCATGAAGGCAGCGAATCCGCGGCGTGGACGCTCAACGTCGTCGCCCACGCCGCCAGTATCATTAACGCAATGATTCTTGTCGGTTTCATAGTTTCTCCTATTGTCCCAAAGCACTCTGCTGCAGCTTTTCAATGGTCTGTTCAAAAGCCATGCCTTCCGCCCTTTGTCTGGGTGGAAACTCTTTAAATGTCTCAAGGAATTTCTCGGCATACGCCATGGCAGGAATGTTTAAAAACATGTGGTCGATGCACCAATCGTTATAGGTGTTAGAGGTGACATCCGCTCGTTCAAAGGGGTCAGAACGCAGATTGAAAATCTTGGCTATTCGCAGATGAGTAAACGGTTCCCTCCAAATATCCATAGTACCGGAGCAGCGCTGCTCGGCAATAACAAACTTCCAGTTCTCGTACCGCAGACCGAGCAAGTCGCCCTCGTCGCTGAAGTAGATAAATTCTTTTCGCGGACTTTCTTTTACCTGGTCGGTCAGATACGGCAGCAGGTTGTAGCCGTCGAGGTGAACCTTGTAAGTCATGTCACCCACCGTGTAACCCTTAAGCAGCTTATCTTTAACATTCGGATCCCCAGCGGCAGCAAGCAGCGTCGGCAACCAGTCCAGCCCGCTGACGATTTCGTTCGAGACCGAATCCGGCTTGATATGTCCCGGCCAGCGGATAAAACAGGGCACGCGAAACGCGCCTTCCCAGTTGGTATTCTTTTCACTGCGAAACGGTGTCGTAGCGGCATCTGGCCAGCTATTGCCATGGGGGCCATTATCCGTTGCGTAGATGACGATGGTATTGTCTGTAATACCTATTTCATCGAGTGCCTTAAGTAATGCCCCTACTGTATTGTCATGCTCGACCATGCCGTCGGCATATTCAGTCAGTGCCATCGCGCCCTTCGAGCTACGATGTTCAGGCCGTACGTGAGTACGGAAATGCATCCGCGTGCTGTTGTACCAGCAGAAGAAAGGTTTGCCCGCCTTGACCTGCCGCTGCATGAAATCAATCGCCGCTGCTGATGTTTCATCGTCAATCGTTTCCATCCTTTTGCGAGTCAACGCGCCGGTATCTTCAATAGTCTGTTTGCCGACCTTGCCGAATCGCGGGTCAACCATCGGGTCATCTTTATCAGTTGCCTTGCAGCGAAGTACGCCGCGGGGGCCGAACATCTGGCGGAACTTCAGGGCTTGCGGATAATCGTACAGTTCCGGTTCCTCTTCGGCATTTAGATGATACAGGTTGCCAAAGAACTCATCGAAACCGTGAACAGTTGGTAAATATTCGTTTCGGTCACCGAGATGGTTTTTGCCAAACTGGCCTGTGGCATAACCGAGAGGCTTAAGCAGTTCGGCGATGGTCGGGTCATCTTTGTTTATACCCACCCGGGCGGCTGGCAGTCCCACACGGCTCAAACCGGTGCGGAGCACGCTCTGACCGGTGATAAGTGAAGACCGCCCTGCCGTGCTGCTTTGTTCGGCATAGTAGTCAGTGAAAAGCATACCTTCCGCGGCAATACGGTCAATGTTCGGCGTGCGGTAGCCCATCATACCCTTGGTGAAAACGCTGATATTGGATTGCCCGATGTCATCACCAAAAATGACGATAATATTTGGTTTTTCCTCATAATCGTTCGATTCCTTTTGAGGGGCTGCCTCAACACAGGATGAAGACAGAAACGTTCCCGCTGTCACTACATAGGTTGCTATGGCTCCTTTTACCCATCCTGGTAACTTTGAAACAAGTTTGATTTTTGCTAAATTTACCATCTGACGCGATCCTTTTCTAAAATACGTTTTAATTTATTTATCTTTCTTTGATATCAGTTCACTTGCCTACTCCCTGGCCCTGTTCCATATTCTGCAAGACTTGGTCAATGTTGAAACTTGCTGATTTTTGCCGTTGTGGAAACTCCTGGAAAGTCTGTAAAAACATTCCGACTACCGTCTGCATCGGCACCATCGCCCACAACTTGTCACCAGCCCATCTGAAGTACATGGCGGAATCAAGGCTGTCCTCAAATGGATCCATACGCAGATTAATAATCTTTGGGAAGGTTTGGGCCAAAGGCACACCGCCTCTGAACCAGTCGCCGGGGAGTGCGAAGTGGGCCTTCCAGTCTCGAACTCGCACCGCGTTGAGGCTACCGTTGTCATCAAAGTAGAAGATCTCATTTCTCGCGCTCGGACCAGTTCCTGAAAGCAAGGGACGCTGGTCGTAGCCGTCCAGGTGGACTTTAAATAGCTTACCGTTGGCAGTATATTCCTTCTTGAGTTTCTCTTTTACTTCGGGCTCTCCGGCAGCTGCCAAGAGCGTTGGTGTCCAGTCCTCATGCGACATAATCCCATTGATGACTGTTCCTGGCTTAATCAATCCCGGCCAGCGAACAACGCATGGGACTCGGAACCCGCCTTCCCACGTATATCCTTTCTCTCCCTTGAAAGGTGAAGCCCCGCCATCTGGCCAGGTAAACTTCTCGGGACCGTTGTCGGTAGAAAAAATCACAATTGTGTTGTCCATGATGCCGAGGTCATCTATCTTCTTGAGCAGTGAGCCGACGACATCGTCGAGTTCCTGCATCCCATCGGCATAGATACCATACCCTGTCTTGTTCTGATACTTGGGTGAAAGTCGGGTCCAGACGTGCATTCGAGTCGAATTGTGCCAGATAAAAAACGGTTTTTTCTCTTTGACAGCACGTTCCATAAAATCGAGCGAAGCGTTTAGAAATTCATCCTCCACCGTCTCCATGCGTTTTTGCGTGATTGGACCTGTGTCCTCGATTATCTGCTTGCCAACCCTACCAAAGCGGGAATCCACAGTGGGATCGTCGACATCCGTGGCCTTGCACCGCAACGCACCTCGCGGACCAAAAGAACGCTTGAACTCCGGCATCTTGGGATATTGGGGATCCTCCGGCTCCTCCTCGGCGTTAAGATGATATAGGTTCCCGAAAAACTCGTCGAAGCCGTGAACTGTCGGTAAATACTCGTTCCGGTCACCGAGGTGGTTCTTACCGAATTGGCCGGTTGCATAACCTTGATTCTTGAGGAGGTCAGCGATGGTCGGGTCCTCGGGCTGCAACCCAAGTTCTGCGCCAGGCAAACCAACTTTCAGCAGTCCAGTGCGGAACGGATGCTGACCGGTGATAAAGGCGGCTCTACCGGCCGTACTGCTCTGCTGCCCATAGTAATCCGTGAAAATTGCCCCTTCATTTGCAATCCGATCAATATTGGGTGTGCGGTTGCCCATCATCCCGCGGTGGTAGCACGACAGATTCCATACGCCGATATCGTCACCCCAGATAACCAGGATATTTGGTTTTTCCTTTTCGTTGTTCGATTCTTTTGGGGGAGCTGCCTGGGTCTGAGTAGAAGACAGAAGCGTTCCTGCTACCACTACGGAGCCAGTCATCACTCGTTTTACCCATTTGGGTAATTTTGAAATAATTTTGTTTTTCATTAAATTTGCCATTTATGCGATCTCCTTTCCCAACTTAAACAGTTTCGTTATTGGCTATTCTTATCTGTTCGACTATTTTCTCCACATAAGGTTTTATATGACTGAAATACTTTTTTAATCCGCTGCACAGATAATTAAGACCAGGCTGACCGTCCGGCGTGAGAAGAATGCGGTTTTTGGGACATTCGCCGTGACAGGCAAAAAGGAATTCACACTCTTGACAATACTGAGTAAGGGATTCGCTTTTGTTGAAGCCAAATTTCATCTGTCTTTTTGAGAACGCCATGTCGGCAAGGCTTTCATCCCTGATGCTACCAAGCCTGTATTCCGGATAGACAAAATGGTCACAGGAATAAATACTGCCGTCATGCTCGACAGCCAGACCCTTGCCGCAAATCGGACCGAATGCGCACATGACACCATAGATACCCATAAATTGACTAATCGCGCATTCAAAATTATAGACAAAAGTTTTTCCATAATCATGAACGTACCATTCGTCAAAAATGGCACATAGAAAATCCCCATAATCATCCGCATTAACGGACCAGTCGGTTACAATAGAATAGTCGTTTCCCGGCTGGGCCATGGGATTGCCGATTTTCGGATATTCGATACTACCCCAAAAAGGCGGTGCAGCAGTTTCAAAAACTTTTACCTCTACGCAGGGATTAAACTGGATAGCCCGCGGGCTTATATCATCCCTTAAAAATCGATAAACATCCAGCGGCTGTTTGGCATTGTCACGATTAACAGTGGTCAAAGTATTAAACGGCACCCCATGCTTTTTAAGCAGCCGGGCGGCGTTATAAACCTTTTCAAACGTTGGATTACCGGCTTTATCAACGCGATGCCTATTGTGCAAATGTTTTGGCCCATCTATGCTCAATCCGACCAGAAAACCGTTTCTGCTGAGAAACTCGCACCACCTGTCATCCAGAAGAACTCCATTGGTCTGAAGGTCGTTTTGGATTTGCTTTCCATCCGGATAATATTTTCTCTCCAATGTGACGACTTTTTCAAAAAATTCCACCCCAAGAAGCGTCGGTTCGCCTCCTTGCCAGGAAAAAATAATTTCATCGTAATTTTGCCCCTGAATATACTGCCTGATGAACCGCTCAAGCACATCATCGGACATCCGCCAGTGATTTGATTTTTCCAGCAGATTCTGCTTGTGAAGATAGAAGCAGTAGGAACAATTCAGATTACACAGCGGGCCTGTCGGCTTCGCCATCACGTGAAAACGGCTGTTAGGAGATTCACACATTTTGTTTAACATAAAATCTCCACCT
>CAZBKA010000049.1:0-20187 GCA_964492365.1 uncultured Pirellulales bacterium
AACGGTGTCACTGTATGCTTGAGAAACAGTTCCAACTAAGAGAAATAAATCTGTAATCGCAGCTTCTGCATCAGCCTGTGTCATACCGACAACATCGGGAGCCGGTTGAATATGACGACAAACCCTGAATCCAATGATGTAGTTCGCGGTGTCCGGCTGGACGGAGTGACGTCGCGAAACTAAACAGTATTCTTCGGTATCCCACCAACAGCCACCGCGTGAAACATAGTTATCATAGTAGATAGAACTTGTCCATTCCCAAACATTACCAGCCATATCTGCTAAACCATAGCCATATGTCCCGAAGTCACGAACGGCGGTTGTTCCATAAGGATGGATAGAACCACGATAGTTTGCTATGTAATTATTTATGGCAGTACCACAACCATAGGTGAAACTTCCGTCGTAATCTGCTACTGCCTGCCACTGCCACTCGGTCGGCAAATCCCAGCCGTAGTAGTTACAGAAAGCTGTTGCTCCATACCATGTTACATGAGTAACGGGATGATGTTCAAAACCACTGTCAACGGAGAAAATTCCGTCAGTATAATTTATTCTTGCTGCTCCGCCATTAGCTGCACCATCGCAGGTATATCCGGAACCATCAATATAATAATCCTTATAGGCAAAATCTGCTCCTTTGTTGAAGCCGTGGTCACCAGAAACGGTATCAGGTTCTGAACCATAGTTGTCATGTACATATATATCGCCGGTAGCGAGAGCCTGGTTCAAGAACTGACAGTACTGGTCATTGGTTATTTCGTATTTGCCCATCTGACCGACAAAGCCTTGGTGCCCTGAAACGCCTGGGTCGTTTATATCGACCCATGTTATGTCTGGTTTAGCAGTTCCTTCATCGAGCCATTGGGAGGCGATGGCGGCAAGGTCGGCGGTATCGTAAACCAGCGGCCATTGCCCGGCTAATACGGCAAAATCTTCGAAGTTAACAAGGCAGTCGCCATTGAAATCTGCTGATGGGCAAGCTGCGAAAGTAAAAGGGCAAAAACTTAAAGAAAAAATGAAAAAAATGGCTAAAAAACAGCTATCTTTGCATTTATAAGTATTCATTTTCTCTCTTTACTCCTAAAAAGCGAATTATCCGGCGCAGATAGTTTCTCGCTTCTTGCTATTTACCTGCTTCCATAAAAAGGTCTACAATAGTTGATTATAACGCGGGGGAAGGCGTAAAGCAAGGTAAAAAAGATAAAATTGTGGTTTTTATATGTGGAATGGGGGTAAGAAAAGCGGGAGTTTCAGGAGCGAATTAAAAAGGAGCGGATGAGGTCAAGATCGCTGAATTTTGTTCGCTTATGTATGATTTGCGGCAAACTTGTGTATTATTTGCGGCGAATTATAACAATTCAGTTGAAATCTAACGTAAAAAAATTGCTTTTATACGGCTATTATTTTATAATGTTTTATCTTGGGTTGTCATTATTTTTATCAGAACTTTATGAATAAGGAAAGATAGTAATGAAAAAGGCATTTACACTTGTTGAACTATTGGTTGTTATAGCAATTATAGCACTTTTAATGGCAATTTTAATGCCATCACTTCAGGCCGCCAGGGCACAAGCTCAGCGAGTGGTTTGTTTGAGTCATTTAGGTCAGCTTGGTTTAGGCTGGTTTAGTTACGCACAGGATAACGATGGAATGATTATGTATGGATGTGTATCTTCCTCCTACCACGATACTAAACTTAATATTACTTATACGGGATGGGTGACGGGGACTTCTTCTGAAAAGGGAATAACGGATGGCGCTCTGTATAAATATGTTCCTAATGTTAAATTATATGTTTGTCCAGCTCGAAGAGATAAAACTGCATGTTTGACTTATTCAATAGTTGATTCTATGAATGGCCATCGTGGCTTCACTTGGGAGACTGAAATGCCTCCTTATGTAAGCTTACTTAAAGTGAAACGCCCTGCCAGCAGATTCGCGTTTGCCGATGAAGATGCAACGCTCAATGGTACAATCTGGACAACAACGGGAGAGAGTTATACAATTGATTATAAGAATGAGGCCTGGTGGGATAAACCTTCTGGAAAGCACCTTGGAGGCATGAATTTTTCTTTTGCAGATGGTCATTCCGATTACTTAAAATGGACTGACAAAAGAACCAAGGAATTAGCAAAAATAAAAGATTTTAAAACTTGGAACGATACCCCCAAACCAGGTGATGGCAATCAGGATCTATATCATCTCCAGGTATGTTGCTGGGGGAAATTGGGTTACAAGCCGAGTGTAGATTCTATCTGGTAATTTTTTTGACAGGGCGAAATGAAGTTAAAGTTTATTTTATCAGCAATTTTAATGTGCGGGGGTTGTGTTTGTTTTGCTGACAGTGGGCTTTTGGCTTGGCCTGAGAGGTTGACGTGTCAGTTATTTACATCGCCTGAAAAGACATTTATTACAAGTGCGAATCCTGTTTTGGGTTGGGTGGTCAATTCAAATCGCAATGATGATTATCAAAGTGCATATCAGATAGTTTTATGTGAGGGAGAAAATGTTTTATATGACAGCGGTAAAGTGGTTTCATCGCAGTCGACAAATATCAGATATTCGGGAGCTGGGCTGAAATCAAATTCGCAATACGGATGGAAAGTGCGAATATGGAACAGAGAGGATAAGGCGAGTGAATGGTCGAAGGAGCAGATAATAAAAACGGCTGAGGTATCGGGGGAATATAAAACAGATCGTTATAAACTTGAGACAACCGAAGTTGCTCCTGTACGGATTGTCAACAAACCTGAATTTCGGAGCAGTTTTATTGATTTCGGCAGAGCGGGTTTCGGGACGGTGAAATTGACATTAAACAGTCCTGCTAAGGGGTGGGTGGTTGATGTTCATCTCGGGGAACTGAAAACATCGGATGATTTTGTGAATACAACGCCTGGAGACTATCGGCGGTATCGGAAAATGGAGCTGGTTCTTGAAAAGGGAACGCATACTTATACTGTGGATATAACGCCTGATAAGCGGAACACGACGGGGCCGGGCTGTATTAAGATGCCGGAATATATCGGCGAGGTGATGCCTTTTCGGTATTGCCAGATAACAAACTTACCTGAGCAGGTTATCCGTGCGGATATGGTTCGCCAAGTGGTTGTTAATTATCCGTTCGATGATCAGGGGTGTTATTTCAGAAGCAGTGACAGTATCCTGAATGATGTCTGGGAGCTTTGCAGATATTCCATGAAGGCAACGAGCTTTTGCGGAACATTTGTCGATGGCGACAGGGAGAGGATTCCTTATGAGGCGGATGCTTATATCAATCAGTTAGGGTATTACTACTGCGGCGGGGAGTACACGATATGCAGGGGCAGCTTAGAACATTTGATAATGAATGCTACTGACCCGACAGAGTGGCTATTGCAGAGCGTATTGATGGCGTGGGAAGATCATGTGCAGACGGGGAACTCTGATTCGCTGGAGCATTTTTATAAGGATCTGCAGGCGAAGACGTTGATCGCTTTGGCGAGAGAGGATGGATTGATAAGCACGAGGACGGGTCTTGGCAGTGAGGAATTTTTTAAGTCATTGCATTTTATCGGGTCATATTCGAGGCCTGATGATATTGTTGACTGGCCTCACGGAGGAGCAAACAGTCTGGGCGGAGCGTTCGGAGAAACGGATGGTTATGAATTTACAAATATCAATACGGCAGTAAACGCGTTTCATTACAGAGCAATAGTTTTGATGAGTAAGATTGCGAAGGTGCTGGGCAAAAATGAAGATGCTGATTTCTATGGAAAAAGGGCTGAGCTTGTAAAAGAATCAATCAATCAAAAGCTGTTCGATAAATCAAAAGGTATTTATGTTGATGGCGAAGGAAGCGGGCACAGCAGTTTACATGCGAATATGTTTGCGCTAGCGTTGGGGGTTGTTGCTGAGGAGAATGAAAAAACAGTTGCGGAGTTTGTAAAATCGCGAGGGATGGTTTGCAGTGTTTATGGTGCGCAGTATCTGCTTGAGGCTTTGTATGAGGCTGAGATGGGTGAGTATGCATTAGAGCTGATGTTAAAAACTGATGAGCGAAGCTGGGCAAATATGATTTATGGTTTGAAATCGACAATTACAACTGAGGCGTGGGACAATAAGTATAAATATAATCAGGATTATAATCATGCATGGGGTGGTGCGCCGGCGAATATTATTGCGAGGAAGCTTATGGGGGTTGAACCTCTGGAAGCGGGGTTCGGGAAAATTCGGATTAAGCCTCAACCTGGGAACCTGGAATGGGCATCTTTTAAGACTACTACAATCAAAGGGCCTATATATGTTGATTTGAAACAGGAGCGTGGTAAGCGATTCGAGCTTGAAATTAATATTCCTACCAATACGAGGGCTGATGTTTTTGTACCAGCATTGAATAATAAGGGAGTTATCAGTTTTGACGGCAAAAAAACGGAGGGCAAGCTTGAAGGGGAATTTTTATTGATGCAGGATGTCGGGTCTGGGAAACACTTTTTCGAAGTTAGCTGTTTTTAAAAACAGTTACATGCTTTTACAATTTATACTTGAACAAAAATCGTTTTCTGCGATTATATAGCCTGGATGATATATTACCATTTCAGTGAAAAGAAAGGGCTATGATGTTGGAGTATAAAGGCATTTACAAAATTGTGTCGGCGGTTGTTTTGTTCTGGGCTCTTACAGTTTGCGGTGAGACTTTGCTGGACTGGGAGGACCCGGAAATATTCAGCATTAATAAAACAGCGGCTCATTGCACATCGATACCATTTGCGGATATAGAAACAGCTTTGACAGATGAGTCGGGGAATTCGCCTTTTTATAAATCACTTAACGGGCAATGGAAATTTAACCTTGTGGAGAAACCAGCAGATTGTCCCGCGGATTTTTATAAAGTTGATTACGATGCTTCCGGATGGGGCAATATTAATGTTCCCGGCAACTGGCAGACGCAGGGGTACGGCAAACCTATGTATTTTAACAACGGTTTTCCATTTCGACTTCAGCACAAACCTGAACTTCCACCAACGCAGGTTCCGCATGATCTCAATCAGGTCGGCTCATATCGAACGGTCTTTACAGTTCCAGAGAACTGGAAAGACCGGGAAGTATTAATACATTTTGCTGGGGTGGATTCTGCATTTTATCTCTGGATCAACGGGCAACAAGTTGGTTACAGCGAAGGATCGATGACACCAGCGGAATTTAATATTACCAAATATCTCAAACCTGGTGACAATGTTCTTGCTGCGAAGGTTTACCAATGGTCGGACGGGAGCTATCTGGAAGATCAGGATATGTGGCGGCTTAGCGGTATCTTTCGCGAGGTGTATTTAGTTTCTACACCTGCAGTGCATTTGCGTGATTTTTTTGTTCGGTGCGATCTTGATACTGAATATAAGAATGCTGTTTTGAAAATAGATGCTGAACTGCAAAACTTTTTGATGAAATCGACGACAAAGCATACGGTTGAGGTTTATCTTTATGACCAGACGATGAAGGCTGTTTCAAATGATCCTATAGTTAAAAAAGATGTCGATTTTATTTTTCCTGAGAATCACGCAGTGCTAAAGATGCAATGCCTTGTCGAGGAACCTTTAAAATGGTCAGCGGAGAAACCTAATTTATATACTGTTGTGCTTGTTGTGAAAGACAGTGAGGGTCAGACGATTGAAGTTGAGTCAACGAGATTCGGCTTCAGGGAGATTGAAATTTTCGATTCGAAGCTGCATATAAATGGTGTTCCTATTTATGTCAGAGGCATTAACCGTCATGAGCATCATCCGAGATTCGGGCGTGCAATTCCTTACGAGGCAATGCTGGAAGATGTAAAGCTTATGAAACAATTCAATATTAATACTGTCAGGACGTCACATTACCCGGATGATACGAGGTGGTATCAGCTTTGTGATAAGTTTGGTTTGTATGTAATTGATGAAGCGAATCTGGAATCATGCGGACATCTTTTTGATTTTGGCGGAAACGATCCGAAATTTGGTGCGGCGACGATGGACAGGATGGTTTCGATGGTTGAACGTGACAAAAACCATCCATCAGTAATAATCTGGTCGCTTGGGAACGAAGCAGGTTTTGGCAAAAATTATAATCATATGGCGCGATATGCGAGGGGAAAAGATCCGACAAGGCCCATAGTTTATCTGGACAAGGAGGATTACGGCAACCCAGTAACTGATATTATCTTCCCGATGTATGATACTGCTGATAATGCGGTCAATGCAGCGAAACACTGGTCGGACAGACCATTCATATTCTGTGAGTACGCACATTCTATGGGCAACTCTACGGGGAACCTGACTGAGTACTGGGACCGCATTGAAGAGAATGACAACATGCAAGGCGGCTGTATCTGGGACTGGGCAGACAAGGGACTTTACAAAACCAATGATGAAGGGAAAGAGTTTTTAGCTTACGGTGGTGACTTCGGCGACAGTCCCAACGATTTTACATGGTGCATTAATGGTATTGTGACGGCAGAGAGAAAGCCTCAACCAGAGGCGTATGAAGTTAAAAAAGTTTATCAACCGATATCGGTTACGGCTTATGACCTGCTATCCAATAAAGTAACAATAAAGAATAAGCACTTCTTTACTAATCTTAATGAGTATGATGTTAACTGGGAACTTTGCGAAGACGGAATAGTGACCCAAAAAGGACAAATGCCTGCTATGGATATCGCGGTTGGCGAAAGCAAGATAGTTAATGTTCCTTTTGAATTACCAACAGGGGCAACAGGCAAAGAATACTGGTTGAAACTAACATTCAATCTTAAAGAAGACAGTCTTTACGCTGCGAAGGGATATGAAGTTGCATTTGAACAATTGCAGCTGCCTATAAAAAGCACTGCTGTTGCGGAACCATTAAATCTTGAGAAATACAGTCCGTTGAAAGTTGCAGATTCCAACAGCATTATTAATATTACAGGTGATGGTTTCGCGGTTAGTTTCAACAGAGAAAAAGCCGGCATGACGTCACTGGTATATAATGGTAAAGAAGTAATTAAGACAACAGATGCTATTGCTGCTATCAGACTTAATGTCTGGCGAGCACCGACTGACAATGATAAACAAGTAGTCGACAGCTGGAAGAAAGCCAAGCTTAGCGAGATGAGTATATCTTCGAAATCCCTGGAGATGTCGCAGCTTGATGGAGGCGATATTGAAATAAGAACCTGCAATACATTAACAAACCCGGATGCCAATGGTTTCGAGCATATCTGTAAATATACAATCAGCCGGAATGGCTGGATCAGAGTTGATAACGATGTAAAACCTATGGGTAATCTACCGGTATCGATGCCTTTGCCTAAGCTTGGTGTTGTGATGGGTGTCGCAGGAGAATTTTCGAACTTTACATGGCTTGGGAGAGGGCCGCTGGAAAATCATGCTGACAGGAAAACAGGTTCGCCTATCGGTTTGTATAAATCGACGGTTGCTGAGCAATATTTCGAATATATGTATCCACAGGAAACCGGCAATAAGGAAGATGTTCGCTGGGCGAGTTTAACTGATGGTTCTGGAGATGGCTTGATGGTGGTTGCTGAAAAACCAATGGCGATGACGGCATTGAACTATACGGCAAAGCAGTTAGAAGCGGCAGAGCATCCTTATGAATTAAAACCTAATAAGGATATTACCCTGTGCGTTGACTATAAAAACAGAGGAATCGGCAGCGCCAGTTGCGGAACGATGGACGTACTGGAAAAATATAATGTTTATCCCGCAGCGGTAAGCTTTGCCTTTACATTACGGCAGGCAAAGGAAGCAAACGTCGCGGTAAACCCTTAAATAGGCAAACTCTAAAAACAAATCCTTGCTGTTGATAGTATTATTCTGTTATAATGCTTTGACAGCAAGGATTGTTATTTTTTTAGAAAGATGGAACAGCTCATTGAATGGGACCTGCAACCAAAGTACAACAAAAAGTTTGGCACATTACTCCTACCAGTGGCGAATCTGAACAGTTAGCTCAGTCGCTGAATGTTTCTCCGCTGGTTGCACAGGTGCTGATAAACCGTGGTATCTGTGATGCACAGCGGGCGTCTGTGTTTCTAAATCCTAAGCTAACATCTCTTATCAAACCTGAAGAAATGCCTGGTGTACCGGCGGCGGTTGAAAGAATCGTTAAGGCAATCAAAAATAATGAAAAAATAACGATTTACGGCGATTATGATGTAGACGGCATCACAAGCGTTTCAATTCTGATGCATCTTTTAAAAATTTTAGAGGCTAAGGTCGATTTTTATATTCCTCATAGAGTAGATGAGGGTTATGGTTTGAATTTAGAAGCGGTAAAATCGCTGGCTGAGGCTGGAACACAGCTTCTAGTGACTGTGGATTGCGGTATCGGGGCAATTGAGGCAGCAAAGCTTCTAAAAGACCTTGGTGTTGATTTGATCATTACAGACCATCATCAACCTGGCGATGAATTGCCACCAGCGGTTGCAATTGTTCATGCGTGCCTTGACCGTAATTATCCGAATCAATTTTCCTGTGGTGCTATGGTAGCATATAAACTTGCGTGGGCACTGGCAAATGAATTTAATCCTGGTCAGAGGCTTGACCCGCCGCTGCGAAACTTCATGCTTAATGCGACAACGCTTGCGGCGATGGGGACGATTGCTGACGTGATGGATTTGCGAGGTGAAAACCGAATACTTGTAAGCTATGGTTTGAAGGCGTTGCCTCAATGTCAGCTTTCCGGGATTCAGGCGTTGATAGATTCAACTAACCTTACAGGTCAGGGTCTGGATAGTTTTCATGTCGGTTATCGACTTGCTCCGATGCTTAATGCTGCGGGGAGGATGGGGCATGCAAGACTTGCTGTAGAGCTAATCACCAGCGAAAACCATCTTCGATCCATGCAAATAGCAGACTATCTTAAAGAGCAAAACGATTCTCGAAGAAGCTGTGAAAAAAAGATGGTCAAACAGGCCTGTGAATTAATTACTCAACTGGGGTTTAATCATCCAGACCGGAGAAGCATTGTTCTGGCAGATGAGGGGTGGCATATTGGTGTTGTCGGGATCGTTGCATCGCGGATAGTAGATAAATATTACAAACCTACAATAATGATAAACACATCGAACGGGATAGCTCACGGTTCAGCGAGGTCAGTTGAGGGATTTGATATACTGGCGGCTATCAACTCATTCGGTGAGCACCTGATAAGTGCCGGGGGGCATAAGATGGCAGCAGGTGTAACGCTGAAAACCGAAAAGGTTCCTGCTTTTGTCGATGCGATTGAAGCCTATGCACAGCAGCACCTGGTTAATGATGTCAATATTGACAAATTAACAATAGATGCTCAGGTTAACCTGGATCAATTAAACGAAAAAGTTGTAAGGCAGCTTGATAATCTTGGACCATTCGGGCAGGGAAATCCGGAGCCTGTATTTGCAACAAAAGGTGTCAGGTTGTACAGTCCACCGAGAAAAGTTGGTTCCAAAAATGATCATCTTCAGGTTGCGATTAAAGACAATACCGGTTCGCTGAGATGTATCGGTTTCGGAATGGGCAAATATGAAAAGAAACTGCTGGAGAATGAGTTCTTTAACGTGGCATATCAGCCTCAAATTAATACATATAACGGCTGTTCTACCGTACAGTTGGTTTTGACAGATATTCAATTCGAATAACAATGAGGTGCAATTATGAACAGGTTTGACCGCAGAGATTTTTTGAAAGCATCTTTTTCAACTGCAGCAGCTATTGCCGCGGGTCTTAATTTACCATCGGCTGCAAAAGCGGATAAAAATAAAATATCCTGCAGGGACTTTCAAACGAGTGTTTCTTACAGCTCAAAGCCTTGGACGAATTTAAACTTCTACAATGATGCGAAGAATTTTACCTTTGCGATAGTATCTGACCGTGCAGGTTATTTTCGCCCGGGAGTTTTCAATACTGCAGTCGATAAACTGAATCTTATGCTTCCTGAATTTGTAATGAGCGTTGGTGATTTGATCGACGGCAATAGCGGAGTAACGAGTGTCGAGATGGCACAGGAAAAATGGGATGAATTCAACTATATGGTTGATCGACTTAGAATGCCTTTCTTCTATGTGGCGGGCAATCATGACCACGGTTATAACGATTCATTGCGTCAGGCATGGGAAAATAATAACGGCCCGAAGTATTATTATTTCACCTATAAAAATGTATTGATGCTGTGTCTGAACACAGAAGAAGACAATGTCGATTCGATGACAGATGAACAGGTCAGGTATTTTGAAAACGTTATTAAAGCTCATAAAGATGTTCGGTGGACGTTTTTATTTTTTCATAATCCGTTGTGGATGAATAAGACACCTAAGCCTTACTGGTTAAAAATCGAATCTATGCTGGGTGATAGAAATTACACGGTATTTGCCGGACATATCCATAATTATACAAAAACAGTTAAAAACGGGAGGAATTACTATACGTTGGCAACAACAGGCGGCTGTGGAAGCGGCGAAGGGGGCAATCCATCAGGACCGGCGAAAAGTGAATTTGACCATTTCGCATGGGTCACTATGACAGAAAAAGGGCCTGTAATCGCCAATATCATGCTTGACGGCGTGCTTGATGATGAGGGGAAAGCCTAAGATTTTTTTTCTATAATGCCGCTACAAACCTTAAAATACCGGTTTTTAGCACAAAAAGAGTTACTTTTTGCACAAAATGATTGTTTTTTTCTTGACAAAGAAGATTTAATCGTCTATTATAGGACTTATTGGATATGTTCGAGCCAATAAGCAAGCAGTACAGGAGAGATTGTGAATGAGAAGAAGGCAAGAGATTCCGTTATTCACTCCCCCCTTTGTAATTAGTTTTTTATAAGCGCTTTATTCCTGTATTTTTCAGGATTACGTTTTTTAGAATGTAATTATTCACTTTAGGCTTCTACGTAAGTTGCGAGAGGTGCTGAAGTGTCATTTTGAGAAGAAGGAGTGCGATATGAGAAAGTTATTTTGTTTGGTATTGGTTCTTGCTTTTGTTGGGATGGCATCAGCTGCTACAAATCTGTTAAGTAATCCTGGATTTGAAGAGAGCGACACCAGTCTTAATGGCTGGACCACCTGGGATGCTGTAAGCTTTGAAGGTGCATGGGGAACAAGCTTTCCTGGTACAGCAACAATTTCGGAAGATACAGCAAGCGGATCTTGTTCAGTTCTGATTAACTGCAACACAGTCGATGGTTTTGCACAGCAGTTCGGAATCTACCAGGTAGTCAATGTACCAGTTGGTACAGAAGTAGCTCTTACGGGTATGTGGAAAGGTAATCTTGGCGGTGATGGCTGGGCCGAGCTTAAGATTGCAACTTGTGCAGTTGGCGCTTCTTTCGTTCTGGATGGAAATAAGCAGTATGCAGCTAAGATTGATACATACGGCTCACCAAATTCAAGACCAGGCGGCGTATGGGATTGGGAAAGCACAACTTTAGCACCATTATCAGGCAATACAATCGTTAGCCAAGGTCAGGTTATAGTTTACACCGAAATGGGTGGTTGGGGCACCGCTTCAACATTAATGCTTGATGACATGATGCTGGAAGTAGTTCCAGAGCCTATGACAATTGCACTGCTTGGATTGGGTGCTTTTGGTCTTATCAAGAGAAAAAAATAAGTAAAAACCAAATATCAGATTAAAAATTAAAAGCTACGGTATTAAGTGCCGTAGCTTTTTTTATTTGGTTTAGGATTTGATGAGCAATTCTTTTTACAAAATATTGCAATATTGCCTTTTAAAGTTAAAATAGGTGAAAATTTATTCTGGAGATTTGTATGGTTTTTGAAGAATTGCTCAAAATAGTATCTTCGAACAAAAACATCAACGTTTGCAGTGATTCCCGTCTTGTTAAGGAAGGTGATGTTTTTGTTGCGATAAAAGGCAGTGTTTGTGACGGCCATGATTTTATGGACAGTGCACGTGCCAATGGTGCCGGGTACATTGTATCGCAGAAAATATGCAACTGCAAAGGTGCCAAGCTGGTACTGGTCGATGATACAACGCAAGCTCTGGGCATGCTTGTTCAGGCAAGTAAGGATAACCCCGCATCAAAACTTACTTGTTTTGCTGTTACGGGTACCAACGGGAAGACAACTGTTGCGTTCCTGGTTCAATCTGTAGTTCAACATGCCGGTTTTAAGTGCGGGCTAATTGGAACGATCCTTTATGATACAGGATTAAAAAGGCTTCATTCACCTATGACAACTCCTGATAGTATCGCAATTGCTGATATGACAAGTCAGATGGTCGAAGCAGGCTCAAAGTATATGGTTCTAGAAGCTTCAAGTCATGCGCTTGACCAGAATCGCCTGGCGACGATTAATTTTAAGGCGGCAGCATTTACAAATCTTACTGGCGATCACCTCGATTATCATAAAACAGAAGAATGTTATCTTGAGGCCAAAACGCTTCTGTTTAAAAATTTATCTAAGGAGTCTACGGCTGTTTTAAACCAACAGTCGCCTCATGCGAAAAAAATAGCTGCCCAAACCAAAGCAAATATAATTTGGTATGCGGTCGATGAAGAGGCAGATCTTACAGCAACTATCAAACGCATGGATGTCGGTGGGACAGAATTTGTGATGAGTTATAAAGGTGAGCAGCAGATTTTGAAGACCCCACTTATTGGTTTATATAACATAAGCAATCTTCTTGCAGCTGGAGGTCTTTGTCTGGCGGGTGGTTTTGATCTCGAAACAACTGCCAGAGGCCTCGAAGCTATGAAGGTTATTCCTGGCAGACTGGAAAAGGTTGAGTGCGATGCTGATTTTTCTGTCGTTATCGATTTTGCTCATACTGACGACGCGTTGACAAATGTTTTGAAGACATTGAAACTAATTTGCAAAGGGCGATTGATAGTTGTTTTCGGCTGTGGCGGCAACCGTGACAGAACCAAGCGGCCGAGGATGGCTAAGGCGGCTGAGAAATATGCTGATTTTATTGTTGTAACAAGCGATAATCCGAGAGGTGAACAGGCGGAATACATAATTGGGGAAATAATGACGGGATTCGATAATCCTGTGTCTGAGAATATTGAAGTCGAAATCGAAAGAGCTGACGCTATAAAACTAGCAATCGATATGGCGAAAAAAGATGACATTGTTCTTATTGCAGGCAAAGGGCACGAGACGTATCAGATCATAGGCACAGAAAAAATTGAATTCAGCGACCAGAAAGTTGCTCTGGAGTGTCTTAGGAACAAGAAATGAAAAGTTTTTCAATCGCCTCTCTGGCAAAAATAATTAATTCATCTTTGAATGGTGGTTTTAGCGGCAGTTTAACCGGAATCAGTATTGACTCACGTACGATAAAAGCAGGCGATTGTTTCTTTGCGATCAAGGGAGACAATTTTGACGGCCATAATTATGTGACCAAAGCTTTTGAAAATGGCGCTTCATGTGCGATAGTAAATAAAAATTACGCGTGCGACAACTTGCTAAAAGATAAAATTATCCTCAAAACAGATGATACGCTGCTAACTTTAGCTGATTTTGCAAGGGAATACAGAAAAGAGCAGAAGTTTAAAGTTGTTGCTATTACGGGTTCGGTGGGGAAAACGACAACAAGGAAAATTACATCTCATGTGCTGGGGAAGCATTTTAATGTTTTTCAGTCGCCGGCAAATTTTAATAATAATATCGGTTTGCCAATAACTTTGCTTGGTGCAGATCCGGAGCATGAAGTGGTTATCGCAGAGCTTGGTTCCAATTATCCGGGTGAGATAGAGTATCTTTCCAAAATTGCATTGGCGGATATTGGGGTTGTTACGACGGTCGCAGCGGCTCATTTGCAGGGGTTTAAAAATATAGACAATATAATCGAAGAAAAATTATCAATCGCGGTTGGTCTTGCGGATGATGGTTTGCTGATAGTAAATGAAAAACTCAGGGGTGCCTGCGAGGAGAGAAATCTGAGGTTTTGTACTTTCGGACAGTCGGGAGAGGCTGATGTTTTCGCTGAAAATATTGAATTCGGGGACTTTTCGAGCTGTTTTAAGATTGATGGAGTAAAAATAGAGCTACCTTTGCCTGGGCCTGGGAATGTTGAAAACACTCTTGCAAGCTGGTCGATATGCAAGGCTTTAGGGGTTAGCATCACAGATTTTGCTGAGGCTGTAAAAACTGTCCAAGCAGCTTCAATGAGAACCGAAACTGTCAGAATCGGGAGTGTGACTGTTCTGGCGGATTGTTATAACGCTAATCCTGCTTCGATGAAGAATGCACTTTCGATACTGAACAATATGAAAAGAACCGAAAAAGGTCGAAAGGTTTTTATCTGCGGCGACATGGGTGAACTTGGCAGCGATAGTGAAAATCTGCACCGTCAGCTTGGCGAGGATATATCGAAAACTGACCTGGACGCAGTTATCACGGTTGGTCCGCTTTCCGCAACCGCTGGTGAAATTCTGGGAAAAAACAGCAATATTGAAATAAAATCTTTCAAAGATGTTAATTCTGCATGTAATAATCTGGAAAAAATCATCAAAGAATCCGATATAGTGTTGGTAAAAGGTTCGCGTTCGGTAAAACTTGAGATTGCGATAGAAAAACTAAAACAACTTTTCAGTTGATTAACAAATTTTAGAAACAGGCAGGTATGATTTATCATTTATTATGGCAGTTCCGTGATGTTTTCACGCATAAGTTGAGTTTTTATGCTTATCAGGAAGTAATGTTTCGTTCTGTAGCTGCGATTTTGACGAGTTTTTTGATAGCAATACTGCTTGGACCCAAGATCATCCGCTGGCTGATGACCAAAAAGATTGGCGACAGACCTGAATTTCATAATGAAGCGTTAAACGAACTAACCAAACAAAAAGCCAACACCCCTACTATGGGCGGACTTATAATCATTTTGGGTGTACTTGTCAGCACTCTGTTGTGGGCAAAGCTTGATAACCCTTTTGTTCAAAAAGCCATTTTCGTTATGATATGGTTCGGCGTATTGGGCGGATTTGACGACTGGTTAAAATTGACGAGCGACATTAAGCATCGCAGCAGGGATGGATTAAAAGCATGGGAAAAGCTGCTTTTCCAGATTGGCGGAGCTGTTCTTACGGCGAGGTTTTTGTATGCTGATTTTAAATATATAGAGGACGGTACCCTTTTCTGGGTGCCCTTTTATAAGTACGGTATTCCGCTGGCAACGTGGGTTTTCGTGATGATCGCGATATTCTACCTGACAGCTACAAGCAACGCAGTGAACCTGACCGATGGAATGGATGGTTTGGCTTCCGGCTGTGTTGGCATTATGAGTTTGGTACTTGTTCTGCTTTGCTATATGGCTTCGGAGACAATGACAAGAACCAGTCAGATAACCTGGTCGAGCTATCTTTTGCTGCCTCATATTCCACATGCAGGTGAACTATGTATTTTTTATTCGAGCATCTGCGGCGCTGTTCTTGGTTTTCTATGGTTTAATTGTCACCCTGCACAGTCATTTATGGGAGATGTAGGTTCCCTTCCTCTTGGTGCGGCAATGGGTTATGGTGCTCTTGTTACGAGACATGAGATATTGCTTTTACTTATAGGCGGTGTTTTTGTAATGGAACTGATGAGCGTAATAATTCAGGTGAGCTATTTCAAATATTCAGGAGGAAAAAGGGTTTTCAAATGTGCCCCGATACACCACCATTTCCATCTTTCCGGCTGGAGCGAACCCCAGGTAGTTGTCAGGTTCTGGATCATGGCAACGGTTTTTGCAGCAATCGCATTAGCAACTTTGAAACTTCGATAGTAAGCGGTGGTTAAAAAATATCCTCATTTTTGTGTATTCGGACATTTTCTCTGTAGTCCCCTTGTTGCTGACGATTCATTTTGTCTATTCTGCTTTGCTGCCATAATATTTTCAACCCAGTAACAGCAGAGCCTATACCGGCTGCAAAAAATAACATTGCTGCGAGTGTCGCAAAAAATTCAGGCAAAAGGAATATCATAAAACCAAAACCAATCAGCATCATTCCGACTATCATGGACCCTGCTGCAAATGTTCTTGAAGCCTGACTAATCGTATTAGAAAAAAATCTAAAAATCATTTTATTCTCCCGAAGGAAAAAAAAGGCGGGTCTTGTTAAAAGGCCCGCCTTAGTCACTATATGTTAGTACATTCCACCGCCGCCACCTGGCATTTGAGGAGCTGCGGGTTTGTCTTCCGGAATTTCACTTACAATTGCATCTGTTGTCAGAAGCAGAGCCGCGATAGAAGCGGCATTTTGCAAAGCTGCCCTTTCGACTTTTGTAGGAACGATCACACCGAACTTGAGCATGTCTCCATACTTTTTGGTCAAGGCATTATAGCCATAATTTGGTTCGGTACTTTCCATAACCTTTTGAGCAACGATTGAACCATCAAGACCTGCGTTTTTGGCGATCTGTTTGATAGGAGCAACAATTGCTCTCTTAACGATATCGACACCAACTCTAACATCGTCTTCTTTGGTTTTGATTTTGTCCAGAACAGCAATAGTTCTAAGCATTGCACTACCGCCACCAGAAAGGATTCCTTCTTCTACTGCTGCACGGCAAGCGTGAAGAGCGTCTTCTACTCTTGCTTTCTTTTCTTTCATTTCAGCTTCGGTTGCAGCACCGACATTGATAACAGCAACCCCGCCGGAGAGTTTTGCGAGTCTTTCCTGGAGTTTTTCAATATCGTAATCACTGGTTGATCCTTCGATCTCTTTTTTGATCTGTTCTATTCTACCCTTGATAGCACCTGTGTCACCTGCACCTTCGATAATAGTTGAATTGTCCTTGTCGATGGTAACTCTTTTTGCTCGGCCTAGCTGAGTAAGCTCGACATTTTCAAGCTGCATTCCGAGATCCTCGAAGATAGCTTCGCCACCAGTAACAACTGCGATGTCACTAAGGAGAGCCTTTCTTCTGTCACCGAAACCAGGAGCCTTAACTGCGGCAACCTGCAAAACGCCACGCAGCTTATTAATTACGAGAGTAGCCAAAGCTTCACCTTCAACGTCTTCAGCAATAATGAGCAAAGACCTGCCCTGCTTTGCAACTTTCTCAAGCAGAGGGACGAGTGACTTAATAGAACTGATTTTCTTTTCGTGCACGAGTATATAAGGCTTTTCGAGTACAACTGTCATGTCCTGCATGTTATTTATAAAGTGCGGGCTAAGGTAACCTTTGTTGAACTGCATTCCTTCAACCAGGTCAACTGTAGTTTCCAGTGATTGACCTTCTTCAACAGTTATAACCCCGTCTTTGCCAACTTTGTCCATTGCCTCGGCAAGTTTTTTACCGATGACAGCATCCTGATTTGCTGAACATGTTGCGACCTGTTCGATTTGTTTTGTTGATTCAATAGCAGTACTTTGTTTGTGAAGCTCTTCAACAACAGCGTCAACTGCCATATTGATGCCCTGCTTTACGAGCATGGGATTTGCACCGGCGGTGATATTCTTGAGACCTTCGTTGAATATTGCCTCAGCAAGAACCGTTGCAGTTGTGGTTCCGTCACCAGCGACAGAGGAAGTCTTTGAAGCAACTTCTTTAACCATCTGAGCACCCATATTTTCATAGGCATCTTCAAGTGTGATTTCTTTAGCGACGGAAACACCGTCCTTGGTAACTGTAGGTGTGCCGAAGGATTTTTCTAATACTACATTTCGACCACAAGGGCCAAGAGTAACTTTTACGGCATCAGCCAGTTTTTTAATGCCGGCTTGAATTCCTGCTCTTGCCTCGGTACCGAAAGCTATTTTTTTTGCTGCCATTTTTTTATATTCTCCTATTTATATATTACGTTACGAATTATTATTCGATTACAGCCAGAATTGAGCTTTCATCCATAATCAAATATTCTTTGTCATCGACCTTGACGTCTGTGCCGGCATAGCTGGTGAACAGAACAATATCACCTTTTTTGATTTCCATTTTTTTAACTGTTCCATCTTCGAGAACCTTGCCTGTACCTACGCTGATAACTTTACCTTTTTGAGGTTTTTCTTTTGCGGTTTCTGGTAAAACAATTCCGCCTGCTGTGACAGCCTGTGCTTCAAGACGTTCAACAAGAACCCTGTCTGCTAATGGTCTGATTTTCATATCTGGATTACTCCTTTCAAAATATTCATATTTTTTATATTTTTAATTTAAGCGAAAATATCGCTGTTGTACCTTTTGAGAAAAAGTCTGTGCAGCAAACCCCTCAATATGTTCATATCCACGGGTTTGTTTATGACACCAAAAACGTCAAGTTCAAGGGCTCTTACAAGGACATTATCATCGGCTTTGTCCTTGAGCATAATGCAGGGCAACCTGGGGTAGTCAAATCTGATGAGTTTTATAGTGGCCAAACCATTAGAATTTTCGTTATCCATATCGACTATAGCAGTGTGAATCCGCCTTTGTTCAATAATATCGACAAACTCATTGCTGTCTTGAGCAACCATGAGGTTTACCCCTCTGGGTTTGAAAATATCCTGCAAAGCGCTAGGCCAAGCCCAACCAGCAACACTGGCAAGAACATTAACTTCATCAATATTTGACATACGATCTACCATATAGATAAGTAATTGTGCAAATGTTGTGCCAGCAGGGAATATATCGTTATATATGACATAAAGCTATACTATAAAAGTATTTAGGTAATTGACAATACTGGCGGTTCGCCTGACAAAACAGTTGATAACTCTGCCAACCTGACAGAAGAGCCGTCAAACAGGGCGTTTTTACTCAAATCTTGACTTTGCTGCAGTAAAATAATACAATAGGTACTTTGGTGACTTTAGAAAGGTTTGTAATGAAAAAAAATAACATTTTCGTTTTTATAACATTTCTTCTACTTTCATTATTCATCTCCACAGGACAGGCAACGCCTTTAGGAGTAAATCTGATTAAAAACCCGTCAGCAGAGGCTAATGGCTCAAATTCCGACTGCAATGCAACTATAGTAATCGATGACTGGGAGACTGCTGATGATACGATAGTAATCCCGCTGGACTATGGAACAATTTTGAACGGAAATAATTTGACCCCACCAAAAGCTGATTTTGCGAGTGAAACTTTTGGAAACAGTGTTTTTTTTGGTGGTCTTGTTTCGGCTGAGGAAAAAAATCCTCGGATGACACAGAGTATAGACATTTCAGACCGGGCAGTTGAAATAGACAAGGGGATGTTAAAATTTGAAGTATCCGGATATTTTGGCGGCTATTTAAACCAGAACGATTCAGCAAAGCTTTATGCATTTTTCTACGACCAAAATAATGAACTTCAATCGACCCCAAAAATTGGTAGTGGTACAGCATTAACGAGGGGTAATATTACGACTATGCTTAAAGAGTCCATTTCGGATATTGTCCTGCCTGGGACAAGAACTATTACATTTATGTTTCAATGGACGCTTGCTTCCGGGGAATTTCAAAACGGTATTGCTGACAATCTGAGTTTTGTTATTATTCCATTGCCAGGTATCATTACGATAGAGTCTCAAGGCTCAACAAATGTTGCAGAAGGGGCAATTGATGACAGCTACCAGATAAAAATACTTGAAACAACCTCAGCAGATGTCAATATTGCTATAACACCTGATGAGAGGCTCGATATCGGAGCGGGGACGGGAGAAATTTTAAATATCACTTTGAAGGCGGGGGTTGAGCCTAACTGCGTGATAAATGTTCGGGCTACCGAGAATAATGTTTTTGAAGGCTCAGAAACCGTTTTAATCAGTCATGTGACAAGCTCAGCTGACCCTAATTATAACAATAAAACTTTCAGCGTAGAAGTTAAGGCAATTGATAACGATGATCCGATGCCTTTTGTACCAGGTACTATAACCATGGTGGTTGTACCAGATACGCAATACTATGTCACAAATGATACGGGCAATGAGATATATAAATACATGATGCAATGGGTAAAGGACAACGCGTCGCAGAGAAACATTCAGGCAGTATTGCACGTTGGTGACGTTACCGACAACAACAGTGATGTGCAATGGGGTCGTGCAAAGACGTCAATGAGCATACTTGATGGGTATGTGCCTTATGCACTGGCTGTTGGTAATCATGATGGGTACACTGCTACGAAATTGAATAATTATTTCCATATTTCGGATAATTCTAAAAATCAGGCAATTTACGGCGGTTCTTTTCAAACCGGCAGAGTTGAAAACTCCTACTATAAATTGACTGCTCCAAACGGCAGAAAGTTCCTTATACTTACAATCGAATTTGAAAAACGTCAGGCAGTGC
>CAZBKA010000050.1:0-19958 GCA_964492365.1 uncultured Pirellulales bacterium
TACTGTTGAGACACCACCAATAGAAGAAGAACTTGTATAAGCATTATATTATAATTCTACGAAATGCTTTTTCCTGCTTTGTCTGAGGCACAGGACATATAGTTCTCTTATACTCAGCCTTTTACTGTGGATCCAGGGGTTTTCCTATATACTCAGGTATAAGTTGTTTGATCTTTTCAACGACTTTTTCGTGATCCTGAGTAGGAGCAACATCTATTAATTCTTTGATACCCTGATGCAGTTTATGGCGGTCCATAGGAATGTTTTTCCAGACGCCAATCTTAGAATGTCTGGTCGGCATCATATTTTCGCCTTCAATCGAAAGCTCTTCGAAGAGTTTTTCACCTGGTCTAAGCCCGGTAAACTTAATTTCTATTTCTTCATCAGGTTTAAAACCGCTCAGAATGATCAACTCTCTCGCCAGATCAACGATCTTGACAGGCTCACCCATATCAAGCACAAATATCTCGCCGCCTTGTCCCATTGTAGCTGCTTGCAGCACAAGCTGACTTGCTTCAGGGATAGTCATAAAATAACGCTTCATATCTGGATGAGTTACCGTAACAGGTCCGCCATCCGCGATCTGTTTCTCGAATATCGGCACAACAGAACCATTAGAACCAAGCACATTACCGAATCGAACTGTAACAAAATGTGTCTTGCTCGTATTATTCAGATCTTGAATATACATCTCAGCAACACGCTTCGACGACCCCATCAGGCTTGTTGGATTCACTGCCTTATCGGTGCTTATCATGACAAAGTTGCTGGCCCCAAATTGATCGCACGCATCTGAAACATTTATTGTTCCGACAACATTATTTTTTATCGACTCACCAGGGTTGGTTTCCATCAAAGGAACGTGCTTGTGTGCTGCTGCATGAATTACAACCTCAGGTCTGTATTTAGAAAAAACTTCATCAACTCGGAACTTATCTGCTATATCACAAATCACTGCTATAATATTGACATCCGGAAAATTTTTCCTCAATTCTCTTTCAATGTGAAAGAGCGGATTTTCCGCTTGTTCTATCAGCAAAAGCAACTTAGGTCCAAACTGGCATACTTGTCGGCACATCTCTGAACCAATCGAGCCGCCGGCACCTGTTACACAGATAATTTTATTCTTCAGAAATTCCTCGATCATATCTAAGTCAAGGTGGATAACACTTCTACCAAGAAGGTCATTGATATCAACGTCTCTTATTTGAGAAACTCTGAGCTTACCAGAAGCGATATCTGTAATCGACGGAACCATCCTGAATCTTATTTTTGTTCCTTTGCAGACCTGTACGACATGCCTTAACTGAGTTTGCGTTGCTGAAGGTATCGCTATTGCAATTTCTTCTATTGTCCGATCCTCGCATATCTCAGGCAATTGAGCAACTGTACCGAGAACAGGTATTCCATGAATATGAATATGCTGCTTTAGCGGGTCGTCATCTATAAATCCTATTACCTCATACTCCGCCATCTTCATCCTGAGAATCTCTCTCAGAAGCGCCTCTCCTGCATTGCCGGCACCGATTATAAGAAGTCTTTTTAATCTCTGGCTTTCAACAGTTCTGAATTCTTCATAGTA
The DNA here is from genome assembly GCA_964492365.1 of uncultured Pirellulales bacterium. Classification (GTDB taxonomy): domain Bacteria; phylum Planctomycetota; class Phycisphaerae; order Sedimentisphaerales; family Anaerobacaceae; genus JAGLTN01. Next base: position 1,583 of record CAZBKA010000050.1, read on the forward strand.
AATACGGATTATCATCCTTATGCCAGCAAGCAGCATAAATGTTATTACCATATCAAGAACAAAAACGCTATTGGCCACATCTGCAACACTTGCAAGATTTCTGCGGACTACATCAATTTGAAGAATAAAGACGAACCATATTATTACTGTCGCAAGAGTACTGACAAGCGATGCCCTGAGTATTCCGGTTAAGTCCGATATTCCAACATATCTCCACCAACCGTGATATTGTTGAAAAAAACCGAATATTGGAAGCTTGATGATAATAACGATCAACACCAAAGCAGGAAATTGCTTGGTAAACCAGTCTTGGTTGAATTGCATATTATGTGCAAGCAGAAATGATGCTAGCAGAGAAACCGCAAATATAACAATATGGGCTAAAATAATGAAGAGCCTGCGGTATTTTAGCATTATATAGGACGTGCTGGTCAATTGTGGCTGATTTACATTACTAACCTTCGTTTTTTTATCAGTATCGGGCATAAGCTATTTGTTTCTTTTTTTTATCCTTCATTCATAACAGTCGTAATATCGTCATTTGCGATATCTTACTATATCTGTATAGCCTTTTTTTTTACTGTGGGGCGATGTTTTCCTCTTCTTCTGGATAATCTGCTTCAGCATTAGTTTTCTCACCACCATTTTCAACATTCTTCTTATCTTCTGTTGTAAGTTCAATAGTTTCAGAATCATCTTCTTCAAGGTAAACTTCGTGAATATCAGTATTATCAATTTGCTTTCTCATCAGGGAATAGATCACCGTGCTTGCCGAAAAATAGTAGCTTACCGCAAAAGAAATAACTACTCCGCTGATTAAAAGAAGAACCAGTCTTATAACAAAACCGCTTGCTCCTTCCGAGAAGTTTGTTTCTACAAGACCCGTTTTCCCCAATAAATTCATAAAACTCGGTTCAGGCCAGATCGCATCAAGTTTCCCCGCATTACCTGCACGATTGTTAGTAAATACTGCTAGTTCCATGAAACCACGAGTCTGAACGATCATCAAAAATGCAAAAAGACGCACAAACATATAGCAGATTGCCCCATATACCGTTGCGATGATTGCATAAAATGCCAGTCGTAAAGGCTTTCCATATATATAACCCAATGATCGATTCATAGAATCAAAGCTGTCGGAACCGTCATAAGCTATTGAAGGGAACAGCAATGCAAAGCCGGCAATTGCACCTACTACGAGATAGGTCATTATCCCCCCTGCAAGCAATTGCAGCGGCAAAAAGAAAAGAACTGCAAATTCACCGACAAATGGTATGTTGGTTATCAAACCGAAAAGAAAAACTATAATAAAACCCAGGCACAGAATAATTGCGACAGGTGTCAGCGGTGCGGTAATGAAAACTTTGAATCGCTTCAAACTGAACATAAGCGCCTCTATGACGCCGACCTGCTGATTTTGCGAAAACTTCAAAGCAGCGCGTCTGCACAATGCTCCGCCCGCAATTGAGATTATTACTAATTTTATTATAAAAAATATGACACAGTAGATCATATGATATTTAAATGACCACGTTATCGACTTGATGTATTCAGCCACCTCTTTTACCATTCGGGTAATGTTAAAAGTTAGCAATGCATCAATAGCAAGGTGAGCTTTCTTAAATCCAAAACTGGACATAGTTTTAAATACACCCTGATGCTGGTCGCGTTCCTGCTGTTGCTGAATATAAGATTTTAACCTTGTAGGGTTAGATATATAAACACTTAGCTCATTCGTATTGGTACCTGATATGACAACGGTTTTCCTGGTAAAATCCATTATTGTTCCAGTGATCCATATAAGACAAACCGCTAGAGATGCTATTATCAAACTCTGTGGATGAATAGCTACCTTAAAACTATAAAATATATTCGGAAAAAGAAGTTCGCCAAAAATAGAAGATGGTTTCTGGATATCTGCCATTTTGTTTCCTTTCGTGTGAAACAAATATTTTGGTCGCCAATAAAACAAATTCAATTGTACAAACCATTAGTATAATTGAGGTTACTGCTTTATTTCAACAATTTTCTGATATTTTTGTGAGTTGAATCAGCTCAAATCTCGTCATCTCGATATAGTTCATCATCGATTTGGGGTACTTTATTCTGGATTTCAAGCTTATATTCGCCACCGAACCATGCTCCCAGGTCAATAAGTTTGCACCTTTCAGAGCAAAATGGGAAATATCTGTGACTTTCCTTGTCGTTACCGGTGGCAGGTTGGATCAGTTTTTTACATATTGGACATTGGAACTTCATACTTATGCGAACTTATTCTTCGTCGTCTTCCGTAACAAGTCCTTGCTCTAACTTCCGGACGTATTCAATGCAATACTTGGCCCATGGTTTAGCTTCGAGTCTGGCTTTGGTAATAGGTTCACCAGTCTTTTGGCAGATTCCATAACTGCCGTTTTCGATCCTTTCAAGGGCATCATATATCTCTACCAGGAGCTTACGTTCACTATCAACCAGGCCCAAAGAAAATTCCTGTTGATAATTATCCGTCCCGAGATCAGCCATATGAATGGGAACACTTGACAAATCACCACAGGCATCCGTTCTGGACTTACTCAAAGCCTCGTCTTGCATTTCGTTTACACTGCCGATTATCTCCATACGTTTTTTTAGGAGCAGCTTCTGGAAGTGTGCAAGCTCTGCTGTAGTTAATACTGATTTTTTTGATGCTTGTTTTACATTTTTTTTCGTTTTGTCAGAAACAGTTTCCTTTACAGCAGATTTTTTCAAGGCCGCACTTTTAACTTTTTTCCCATCTGCCTTCTTAACTGTCTTTTTTGTGATTTTCTTAGCCACAGTTACATCTGCCTTTCCCGATAACAATAATTAAAAAACTTCAGCCCTTTATTATAGCAGATTGTTCCACTCAATGCACGTTACAGTATTGCACAAATTTATTCCACTAAAAATACATAGAATAAAGATGAGCTATAAAAAAATTCAGAAAAATCCAAAAATGGTTTAAGTCGTTTTTGTACAAGACGTTACAATTCATTTTTTTTGTGTTTTAAATACCAGTCAGTGGTATTTGAGATGCTATTTTTGTTGATAATTTCCTAAAGGGAGGAAAAATTTTTTCTCACGTACCAAACCCTCGAAGGTTGTTACTGAAAAAAACTTCTCTATTGTCGCAGATGAAAATACATCCTCTGTTCTGCCGAATAGCCACTGCTGGTCCGATCCTAAAAGTAGACTCTGGTTGCAATATTGATTTGCAAGGTTAATGTCATGACTAACACAGATTATTGTTTTGCCTTTTTCTGTCTGCATTTTTTTTAAAAGGTCATATATCCCGACCTGATGCTTCAAATCCAGAAAACTTGTAGGTTCATCCAGAAGCAGAATATCAGTATCCTGAGCAATAGCTCTTGCAATGAAAACACGCTGCCTTTCGCCGCCGCTAAGCTGGTTTATAGGCCTTGACGCAAACTCAAGCGTGTCTGTCAAACGAAGCGACTCCTCAATAGCGTTCTTATCTTCGCTGCTTTCGAACCCCAATGTTCCCATATATATGGTCCTGGCCATCGCAACAGTTTCAGCAACTGTAAAGTCAAAACCAGGCACAAATTCCTGATGCACAACTGCCACTTTCCTGGCAAGTTCTTTCTCACTGTAACGACTGATATTGCGAGAATGTATTTCTATACTGCCTTTGTCCATATTAAGAAGCCCGCAAAGCAGTTTAATCAGCGTACTTTTACCAGCACCGTTGGGTCCAGCCACCGCGATAAAGGCACCTGCCTCAACTTCAAAGCTGACATCATTCAATATTGTTCGCTGAGCATAACTGAAACCAACATTTTTTACTTCTATCGTAGCACTCATTTCAACCAGCTCACCTTTCTGCTATACCTTGCCAATAGATAAAGAAAGAAAGGACCGCCTGTTATTGCCGTTATTATCCCAGCAGGCATCTGAGCAGGCGCTATAATTGTCCTTGCGATTGTGTCTGCCGCTACCATAAATATTGCCCCGATAATTGCGCTTAAAGGCAATAGCTTCCGGTGGTCAGGTCCAAATACCAGCCTTACTCCATGAGGCACTATCAACCCTGCAAAACCAATGAGTCCGCTCAAACTAACTGCAATAGCAGTAATAAAAGCTGAAACCGCAAATGCGATCATACGGACATGCTTAATATTAACACCAAGACTCTTTGCCTGGTCACTACCGAATGTAAGCACATTTAATTTTTGTGATATAGTAAATAATGTAAATATCCCCAAAATAACCAGAATACATGCTGTAATCAAAACAGAGTTACTTTTCTCCGTGATATTACCCATCAGCCAGAAAATTGTGGATTGTAGCTGATTGCTTTTTGCTATTGATGTCAAAAACATTATCACCGCTGAAAAAAATGCATTAACAACAACCCCCGCAAGTAGTAGGCTCGTTACCTGCGATTTGCCCGTAAACCTGCCTACCCACCAGACCAGCCAAACCGTCAGAATCGCTCCGACAAATGAAAATGCTGTCATTCCCGAGCCGCCCAAAAAACTCCAGCTTACCCCTGAAAGGGCAGCGGTTATTGCCCCCAGCCCCGCGCCGCTGGAAATACCTAGTATATAAGGATCAGCCAGTGGATTTCTAAGTATCGCCTGAAGAACCACTCCGCTGCACGCCAAAGCCGCCCCCACGATAGATGCCAATATTATCCGTGGAATACGAACCCCGAAGAATATCTGCCTGTCGATATTGCCGATCCCATCATCACCGTCAGACGTAAAGATTTTCTCAAAGCTGATCTCCTGCGACCCAATCAGTGCGCAAAGAATCATCACAGCAAAAAGTATTATCATACAAATTGCGATCTCTGTAGTCAGCTTCTTTAATGTCAGTGCCTCTTTCGCCATCGATATTTCAGTCCACAATCTCCGGATGCAAAAAGCTTCCAATCTGTTCCAGCCCCTCAGCCAGTCTCGGGCCCAGCCTCAATATCGTATCAGATTCAATAACATAAATCCTGTTATTTTTTACCGCTGGTAGATTCGGGTATTGCTTCCAGAATTTCCCCGCCTGCTCCTTCTGTTTATCAAGGCTCTCTGTCCCCATCGCCGATTGTATAATCACTTCAGCCCCGCATTTCAGAAGTTCTTCTGTAGATATAGGTGGATACATATAAATAGTCTCACCTATCGCATTTTCCCCGCCCGCAGAAACTACAAGTTCGTTAATAAATGTTTTTCTCCCGACAACCCTCAATGGCTCCGTCTGTATTACCCATAAAACCCTGACTTTTTCGACGCCGTCATACCGGGCTTTTGCTTTTGCCAGCTTCTCGTTGAGCACATCGATCAACTCTTTACCACGCTCATCAACGCCTGTAATCTTGGCAATTTCTCTTATCCCCTCGATAAGCTCATCCTTGCTTTCAATCTTAAGCAAAAGCACATTATAGCCCAGCCTCTCTAAAGTATCCGCTACCGTTTTTTGTTGTGCAAACCATAGTGTTATTACAAGATCAGCCTTCGTTGCTAATATCGATTCGATGTTAGGCTGCCAGAATGTACCAACCTTTGTTTTTGTCTCTGCCTCCGCCGGATAGTTACACCCATTAGAAACCGCGACAACTCTTTCACCCAACCCCAGCTCAAAAAGTATCTCCGTAATATTAGGTGCCAGCGAAACGATCCTCTCCGGATATTTTGAAACGTTGTCCTTCTCACATATATTTTCCTGCGTCCCGCTCTGTGCATCAAACATCAATCGTTTTCCACAATACCCCAGAACCAGCACACCAGTAGCAACACATATAATTGCCAATATTATTTTTTTCATTGGTTATGTCCGGTGGAATTGTTTTTCGATCTCTGCCATTGAAAATGTTATTGTTGTAGGCCTTCCATGAGGACATCTGCTCGAATTCTCAACAGTTTCCTTGTCATTAAGAAGCTGTTCGATTTCCAAAGACGTAAGTTTCTGTCCTGCCTTAATAGCCGCCTTACAAGCCGCCATATTTAATATCTCATCCAGAAGTCCCTCAGCTCCGCCGAGATTCGTCTTATCGCAAAGCAAATCAATAATGTCTTTCACGAACTCAACGCAATTAATTTTCGCCAGCATCATCGGAAAAGCCTGAATTGCCATACTTCTAGGTCCGAACTCAACCATTTCTATTCCAAGCTTTTCAAAAATATCTGCGTTATCCGCGATAACAGATTTCTGCAAATCCGTCAAATCGAAGCTCTCAGGCAAAAGCAGCTTCTGTGATTCTAAAGCCCCGTTCGAAACTCGCCCTCGCAACTGTTCATATTTTATTCGTTCATGCAAAGCATGCTGATCTATCAGCACAAAACCGTCTTTAGTCTCAGCGACAATATAGCTGTCATGTATCTGAATAAATTCCCCCGAATCCGCCTCACTCATTACCACCGACGACTCACCAACGTTGCGATTATACGTTGGTACTCTTGCCAGGCCTCCTGAACTGCCTCTATTACTGCCTGAGGAACTGCCCCCGGAACCGAAACTGAATTTATGCTGATTGCTGCTGGATTTCTGTTTCTTAAAAAAGTCATCGATTGCATCATCAATCTGCTGTTTGCGAGGATTAGCATTCGATTTATCACTTGGTTTTAAAAAAGAATCGCCGCCTGATAAATCCACCGAAACATCGAAATTACTCCCCAGAATTTTCTCGCGCAGCATACCAAGTATCTGTGAATGAAGAAGATTGGAATTATAAAATCGCACCTCGGTTTTAGTCGGATGAACATTTACATCATAATCTTCGAAGTTCATCTCGATAAAAAGAAAAACCACCGGATACCGGTTGTTCTCAATATTTCCTCGGTAAGCCTCCTTGATTGCATGTGAAATAAATTTATCCCGAATAAATCGGCCGTTCAAAAAAATATATTGAAACTGATTATTCGTTTTGGAAATAGCAGGCTTCCCCAGCATAGCGCGAAGTCTAATACCTTTTTCGTTATTTTCGCTTTCTATGAGATTTTCAGAAATATCCGAAGAAAACAGTTTTGCTATCCTGTCACTGAGACTCTGTCCCGCAGCCAGCTTAAAACGCTCTCTGTTATTATGCACCAGTGTCAAATCAAGCTGGCAATTAGCAAGTGCTATTCTTGTAAATTGCTCAGCCACATGACCGAACTCCGTATTAGCGGTTTTCAGAAATTTTCTTCTCGCAGGCAGCTTATAAAAAATATCCCGCACCTCAATCGTTGTTCCATAGTCTCCGCTGCAAGGCCGTGCAGCCTTTCTCTGTCCGCAATCGATTTCAATACAGTTGGCACACGTAGAATCTTTAACCCTGCTGACCGCTTTAATAATTGCCACCGATCCGATACTCGCCAAAGCCTCACCACGAAATCCAAGCGTCGCAATCCTGCCTAAATCCACGCTGTTTTTGATCTTACTTGTTGCGTGAGGCTCAAAAGCATTACTGATATCTTCAGCGTCCATACCACAGCCGTTGTCTGTGATAGAAATAAGCTTTCGTCCGCCGTCCTCGACTGTAACGATTATTTTTGAGGCACCGCTGTCGATACTGTTTTCCATCAATTCCTTGACTACGCTTGCAGGTCTTTCAATAACTTCGCCCGCTGCGATCATATTAATCATATTCTGGTCAAGGATTTTTATCTGGCCCATAGGATCACATCTGGCATTTTCACAATATTTTCGCCAGCCTTAAAAAAATAAAATGTCCGAAAGAGCTAAACGCTAAGCAGACTTATCCCAGTCATCTCTGTGGGTTTTTCTAATCCCATCATATCGAGCATTGTAGGGCCGATGTCAGCAAGCTTTCCACCCTGACGCAATTTTCTGCCCTTATATCTGTCGTCAAAAACTATCAAAGGAACATCACCTGTCGTATGAGAAGTAAAAGGTGACTGTTTCTCTTCGTCCCACATTTTTTCAAGATTGCCGTGATCCGCTGTAATTATCGCCGCTCCGCCAAGTTCTTTAACTTTCTTAAGCACCTTCCCGACACATGCATCGACAACTTCAGCCGCTTTGATTCCAGCATCGACGATCCCAGTATGACCGACCATATCCGGATTTGCGTAATTGATTACCATTACATCGTATTTATTCGCTTCCAGCTTTTCCATAACGATATCGGTTACATCATAGGCGCTCATCTCAGGTTTAAGGTCATACGTCTGAACCTTAGGCGAAGGAGCGATCTGTCTGTCCTCACCAGGGAAAGGCTTCTCTGTATAATCATTGAAAAAGAATGTTACATGTGCATACTTTTCAGTTTCTGCGCATCTGAATTGCTTTAAGCCAAGACTGCTCCAGTATTCAGCAAGAATATTTTTCATCTTGGTTGGTTTAGTAAACGCAACCGGTGCAGGTATGCTTGCGTCATATTGTGTCATGCAGACAAAATAGATATCAGCCTTGGTATTTCTGCTAAAGCCCTTAAATTCATCTTCAACAAAAGCTCTTGTTATCTCGCGAGGACGGTCACCACGGAAATTAAAAAATATCACGCCGTCTCCATTATCGATTGTTGCGATAGCACGACCGTTTTCATCGACAATACACGTAGGTTCGATAAATTCATCGTTAATTCCCTTCGCATAACTCTCTGTCATCGCCTCATTTGCTGATTTAGCTTTATTACCTTTGCCGTTCCTCAAACAGTTATAAGCTCTCTCAACTCTGTCCCATCTGCTGTCACGGTCCATGGCATAAAATCTTCCGCATATTGAAGCAATCTTGCCGATACCAATTTCCTTGGTCTTAGCTTCGATATCTGCCAGATAACCTTTTCCACTTTCAGGTGGAGAATCTCTGCCATCGGTAAATGCATGCAGGTAAACCTCTTGTAATTTATTTCTCTTGGCAAGCTCGAACAGACCATAAAGATGGTCAAGCAGAGAATGGACTCCTATATCACTGCAAAGACCCATCACATGCATTTTGCCGTTATGCGTTTTTACAAAGTCGATCATCTTGAGAAATTCTTTATTTTCAAAAAAAGATCCGTCTGCAATAGTATTGCTTAGTCGTACTGATTCTTGTGGCACTATCCTGCCTGCGCCAATATTTTGATGCCCAACTTCACTGTTGCCCATAGTCCCTGCAGGCAGACCAACGTCAAGTCCGCTTGTATGAATCAAACAGTTCGGATAATCACGCATCAGCATGTTATCTACCGGAACATTTGCCAGTTTTATTGCATTGCGTTCATTATCATCGTTCGATGGATTAAAACCCCAGCCGTCACGAATTATTAACACAAAAGGCTTCTTATCTAATTTCACATCTGCCATGGCACCAACATCCTCTAACTTAATAATTTAAAATGCAATTATATTTCAACCGTTAATTCTTCATCGTTAACAAGAGCAATCATCATATAGGCTAAACATCCTTTTGTCAATTATTAAGAAAAACCTTAATAAAATGCATTCTGTACTCTTAAAATTTTTGACAGCAGGTATCACTGTGCTATAATCAGCAATCTGATATGCAGATTTTTGTCGTAAAAAAAGCTAAAGTAGCCAGTGCTAAGATTGATCGGTTAATCGAAAGGCCGCAAAACATGCCAGACACTATAAACGTTCGTCTTATAGTTGCCGTTATTTTTGTCAGTATCATATTGTCATTTTCCGCTGGTTGTGTTGAAGAAACATCAAAAACAAGCAACGTGGATCTCTATGTCGACGCCGTAACACTCAAAGAAAACAATCAGAAAGAAAAAGCTATCGAAAAACTTAATCAGTCGATACAGACTGATGAAAACTTTTCAGCTGCATATTCACAACTAGGCGACATTTACAAAGAAGATAAGAACTATCAGCTCAGCGCAAGATCCTACGAAAAAGCTACCGAATTGAACCCATGGTCGTTCCATGACCAGTACAACTTAGGTCAGTCCTACCAGTCGATGGAAGAATACAAGCCCGCGGTAAAAGCTTACGGCAAAGCATGTGAAATTAAACCTGACCACTTAGATGCTCACCTCCATGCAGCCGAGTCTTATTATCAATTGAATGATTACGACAACGCATTGGCTTATGGTACAAAGGCGCAAAACATCGATGCCTCCGCAAGCAGCGTGCAGGAACTTCTTGGTAATATATACGACCGGACAAACAACTACGACTCCGCCATCGCTTCATACAAACGTGCATTGGAGCTTGACAGCGAAAATCCACAGATCATGAAGTCACTCGCCATAGCATATATAAAAACTTCAAGAATTGAACCGGCAAAAGAATTGCTCCTGTCATCCGTTGCGCTGAATCCAAATGATTCTTTAGCGTTCCAGCACCTGGGTTTTTGTTACCTAAGCCTCAAAGATGTGGATCGTGCAATAACAGCTTACCAAAAGGCAATAAACATAAATCCCAAAGACTGGGAAGCATATAAGGGACTAGGTGTTACCTATGCATTAAAAGCTGCAAGTTCAAAAGATGATTCCTATAAGGCAAAAGCGGTCGATCAGTGGCGACAGTCTTTAAGTATCAAGCCGGATCAGAATACACGTGAAAAGCTTATTAAATACATAGAAGTATACTCGAAATAAACAATGACTGATCAAACAACTGCCAATCACGAAAACGATACCACTCAGCCTCCAATCAATGGCTCTGTCCAGAAGTTCGCTCTTACCCCCTTAAAATATCATCTGATTTTTTGGCCTATTGTCATAGCAGGCATAGCCGCCGACCTCTGGACCAAATCCGCAATTTTCGATTGGCTCGTCCATTCAGGCCACAGCACATATACTGTAATTCAAGGCTTTTTCAGACTCGTATTGGCACAAAACGAAGGTGCTGCCTTCGGAATAGCAGCAGGGCAGAGATACCTGCTCACAACAGTTTCATGCGTAGCTCTGATATTGATTCTGTTGATTTTCTTCTTTGGTCGCATAAAACAAAAACTCCTCATCGTTGCTCTTGCAATGTTCACCGCAGGTATTTGCGGCAACCTCTACGACAGACTCTTCAACGATGGTTGCGTTCGAGATTTTATTGATATTGTCTATTGGTCTGGCAAGCATTGGCCAGCTTTTAATATCGCCGACTCTCTCTTATGTATCGCCATGGTGCTGATTCTTATCGCAAGTCTTACTGAGCCGTCAGATCAAAAACATGATTCGCAACAAAAATAGGAGCCTTAGCTGATACCGCCATTGCGATTCCGTCAGAAGGGCGGCAGTCTATATGAACTATCTCCCCGTCAGATCGCTTAAGATAAAGCTCTGCATAAAAAGTATGATTAACCATGTCATTGATGACAAGCTTTATTATCTCAGCGTCAAGACCTTCAATAACATTATCGATAAGCTCATGCGTCATGGGTCTTGGTGGTACAACGCCTTTAAGTCGCCGGTCGATTGCAAATATCTCTACAATACCGATAACAACAGGAAACGAACGCACGCCGCCTCGTTCCTTCAGTACGATTATTTGTTGATCAGAAGTCTCGTTAATTATTAAACGAGACAGCTCCACTTCGACATCCATGATAATCGCTTTCTTAATTTAATCCTCTAATTCTAAAAGCAGCTTTTCAATATTGCTGATTTGATCTTTCATCTCCGCAAGCTTATCCTTTGTCTGTTGAACAACTTCTTCTTTGGCTCTGGTAATAAAATTTTCATTGGAAAGTTTCGCCTCAAAACCGATTACTCCCTTTTCAATCTGCTCTTTTTGTTTCTTAAGGCGTAGTCTCTCTGCCTCGACATCAATCGCGTTATGCAAAAATATCTGCATCTGATCGACAATAGCAGCCGCTGCCTTATCAGGCTTAACGATTCCTTCCCCGCATTCGAACCTATCCAGGCCCGCCAATTGGCATATCAATTCTGAATTGTCACTCAATATCTTAGTAACCGCCGCCGGTCCATTGACAGATACCGTCAGTTTTTCGCTCGGCTTCTTATTGTACTTACTTCTCAAATCACGTATTGTTCGTATTACATCCTGAACAGCATTGATCTGCTTTTCTGTATCAATATCGATCCAATCCTTATAAAATACCGGCCAGTCCGCAACGACCAAAGCCTCCGGATTACATAACAAAGCCAGTCCTTTCAAACCTCTCTTTGGTGCAATTACATTTAACTGCTGGTATATCCCTTCGGTAATAAAAGGAACAAATGGATGCAGCAGTCTGAATATCTGGTCAATAACATACGCAAGAATATTCTGTGCGATGGGTCTCTGTTCAGCATCTGCCATTCTCGGCTTAGCCCATTCGAGGTACCAGTCACAAAAATCGTTCCAGAAAAATTTATAGATAGTTGTCAAAGGTTCACAATATTTAAATCCGTCCATACCTTCTGTTACATCTCTGATCGTACCCGCAAGTCGCGACAATATCCACTTATCAGCAAGTGACATTTTCTCTTTATGGAAACGCTTCGGGTCAATACCATCAAGGTGTATCATCGCAAACCTTGATGCGTTCCATAGTTTATTGCAGAAGTTCCTGCCGAGATCGAACTTATCGCTTGTATTTCTGCCAAGATCATCTCGCTTTACGGGCATATGTATATCCTGGCTTTCAGTCGTCATCTGTGCCAGGCTGAACCTCATCGCATCGGCGCCGTAAGTCTCGATAATATCCAGTGGGTCGATTCCATTGCCCTTACTCTTGCTCATGCGCTCACCATTGCCGTCAAGGATTGTACCGTGAATAAAGACATCTCGAAATGGAACTTCTCCCATATTCTCCAGCCCTATCATAACCATTCGCGATACCCACAATGTAATAATATCCCTTGCCGTAACAAGCGTGCTTGTTGGGTAATAAAATTTCAATTCATCAGTCTGTTCAGGCCAGCCCATCGTACTATGTGGCCAAAGCGCAGAGCTGAACCACGTATCCAGAACATCAGGATCCTGCTCAAGCTCACTGCTGCCGCACTTTTCACATTTCGTCGGATCATCGATTCCTGTATTAAGGGTCCCGCATTTCTTACAATACCATACTGGTATCCGGTGTCCCCACCATAACTGTCTGCTGATGCACCAGTCACGAATTCCATAAAGCCAGTCAAGATAACTCTTAGCATACCTGTCCGGATGAAACTTAATCTTACCGTTCTCAACAACCTCAATGGCCTTCTTTGCCAAAGGACCAACCTTTACGAACCACTGATCAGAAAGGTAAGGCTCAATTGCGGCACCGCTGCGGTCTGAATGTCCGACTTCCTGTTCTCTCGGTTCGATCTTTTCAAGAAGACCAAGTGCCTCGAGGTCTCTGACAACAGCCTTTCTTGCCTCATACCTGTCCATACCCTCATACTTACCGCCGTTCTCGTTAATCCTGGCATCACTGGTAAGTATATTAATCATCTCAAGACCATGTCGCAATCCGATCTCATAGTCATTCGGATCATGCGCAGGTGTAACCTTCAAAAATCCCGTGCCTTCTCCTCGCTTAACATAATCATCAGCGACAATCGCGATCTCTCTGTTAGTCAAAGGCAGCTTAACCATTTTGCCGATAACACCAGCTGCTCTTTCATCTTTCGGATTAACCGCAACCGCCGTATCGCCGAGCATCGTCTCTGGTCTGGTCGTCGCAACAGTTACAAAACCGCTCCCGTCAGCCAGCGGATATTTGATATAATAAAAATTACCCTGTACTGTCTTATGCACAACTTCATCGTCAGCAACAGCCGTCTGTAGCGATGGGTCCCAGTTTACAAGCCTTTTGCCTCTGTAAATTAAACCCTTCTTGAACAAATTAACAAATGTATGTCTCACCGCCTTGGCGCACATATCATCAAGTGTAAATCGCGTTCTCTTCCAGTCACAGCTTGCTCCGATACCCTTAAGCTGTTCGATTATCCTTCCGCCGAACTGCTCTTTCCATTCCCATATCATCTCAACAAGCTTTTCTCTCCCAACATCATGTCTGGTCAATCCCTTTTCTGTTCTTAGTTTCTTCTCGACTACTGACTGAGTCGCGATCCCAGCATGATCCGTCCCAGGCATCCAGAGCGTATTATATCCCTGCATCCGTTTGAACCGGATTAGAATATCCTGTAAGGTCTCATCAAGTGCATGGCCCATATGAAGTGCACCCGTCACATTTGGTGGCGGTATCACTATCGTATAAGGCATACTGTCTCTGCCGCCTTTGGTAGGGGGTTGCGTATAAAAATATCCGCCTGATTCCCAGAGTTCCTTTGCCTTTTTCTCTATTGAAGCTGGTTCATATACTTTTGAAATATCTTCTGCCATAAAAAACCTTACTAAAAGACTAAAAAAAAACCGGCATAAATTCTGTATTTATGCCGGGATTTTAAACTATTGTTGCGATTAAATCAATTGATAAAACAATCGCCTGCTCGAAAGAGCATTAATCTTTATCTATATTCATCGTCATCAAAAATTCTGCATTTGTTCGGCATTTGCCAAGTCGGCTCTTAAGAAGTTCAATTGCCTCTACTGGATTAAGATCGCTCAATACTCGCCTGATTCGGTAAACAAGCTCTAATTCACGCTTATCAAGAAGCAATTCTTCTCTTCTTGTGCCGCTTCGGCTGATATCTATCGCAGGATACGTACGTCTCTCGACCAGACGTCTGTCAAGATGAAGCTCCATATTACCTGTAGCCTTAAACTCTTCAAAAATAACCTCATCCATCTTCGAACCGGTATCGATCAACGCTGTCGCAAAAATGGTCAGTGACCCGCCATGTTCAACATTTCTCGCTGCTCCGAAGAACTTCTTAGGCATCTGCATCGCGCCGGCATCAACACCACCGGTAAGAATCTTGCCCGAATGAGGCATCTCTGTATTATAAGCACGAGCCAAACGTGTAATAGAGTCAAGCAATATTATTACGTCCTGTCCGTACTCAACCATTCTCTTGGCTTTTTCGATTACGATCTCTGCCACCTGGCAATGACGAGCTGCCGGTTCATCGAATGTCGAACTGATAACCTCGACATCGTCTGCCGTCTTACGCTGCATTTCCGTAACTTCTTCAGGTCTTTCATCGATAAGCAGCACGATAAGCTTAACTTCTGGATGATTCTTGCTTATTGCATTTGCGATTTTCTGCAGCAGCACTGTCTTACCGGTTCTCGGCGGAGCAACAATAAGACCACGCTGACCCTTACCGACAGGTGTTACCAAATCGATTATTCTTGTGCTCAGGTCTTCCGGAGAGTGCTCAAGAATAATTCTCTGCTCAGGATGCAATGGAGTAAGATCGCTGAATACCACCTTTTCTGCAAGATTATCAGGGTTTTCATAGTTGATTGCTTCAACTCTAAGCAATGCGAAATACTTTTCAGAATCCTTTGGAGGACGTATTTGTCCTGATACACAGTTACCGGTACGAAGACCAAAACGTCTTATCTGCGATGGTGAAACATAAATATCATCAGGAGATGACAGGTAATTATAATCAGGGTTTCTCAAAAAACCGTAACCGTCAGGCAGAACTTCCAGAACACCCTCACCATACAAAAGACCGCTCTCCTGGATACGTTTTTTCAATATCCGGAAAATAAGATCCTGCTTCTTAAGTGCTGTATATTCTGTAATATCTTCAGTTTTAGCGATATTATGAAGTTCTGAAACACTAAGCTTCTGCAGATCTGTCAAATAAAGATTACCTTTTTTGACTCGCTCATATTTGGCATGAGTGGAGTCCTCTTCGTTTTTGTTATCTTTATTGTTGTTATTGTTATTATTATTGTTGTTTTTATGTTTTTTCTTGAAAGATTTTTTGCCGAATTGCCTGCGATCTCTTCTGTCTTCACCATGCTCAGAAGATCCACCTTCGCCGCTTTCACGTTCGGAAGATTCAGCCTCGCGGCTTTCCTGCTCTGAAGATTCGCCTTCATTGCCTTCATGTTCTGAAGAATAGGCTTCATTTGCTTCCATATCTTCCCTGCGAGATTCATCCGATTCAGCTTGTTCTTCTTCAACCGCCGCAACAACTGGTCTGACATCAGCATGTGCATTTCCAATAGCGTCATTTTCAGCTGATTCATCTTCGCCAACTTCAAATACCTCTGCCTCAGCTTCCTCTGTCAAATCTGACTCTAATGGAAAGTCATCTGGTCGTTTACCCCTCGGTTTTTGAATTCTCTTCTTGGTGGCTTTTTTCGTCTTTATAGTGGCTTTAGCCTTAGCCATAATCACTCCTTTACTTTCCTTTAATTACACCTTAATAATAAGGTTTCTAAAATTGCGTTCCCTTTGGGAATTATATTATGATTTGAACTTTACGATAAAAATTTGAAACTAAACCAAATGCGGGACATTACTGCTAGGTAAAAAACAAACCCCACTACCCTTTATAAACCATATTGTGAGAAAATTCTACCGACCTGCTCGACCAAAAACGGTAAGCCCGAATTGTTTATGACCACATTATCGGCCAACTTTGCCTTCCTGTCCAGAGAAATTTGAAAATTTTCTCGTATTTTTAACTGTTTTTTGTCAAAACAGCCTTTCTTAGCTACTCTTTCTGCCCTTATTTTGGCGTCACACTGAACAAAAATCAGCTTATCACAGTATTTTTCAAGACCCGTCTCAATCAAAAGAGGTCCGTCAAGCACTATTGCTTTTATATCATCCCTGGCGTTAAATTCCGAAATCATCTCCTCTGCACGCCCGATTATACGATGATGCATAATAAGGTTCAATTCTTCCAGCTTTTCGCTGTCAGAAAACACTATTTCAGCCAAATTACGCCGACTCACCCGACCGTCAATACCTAATATCGATTCACCAAAGCAATCAACAATCTCTGATTTTACGTCGGACCTGTTCAAAAGTTCATGCCCAATCCGGTCTGCATCAATCACCCCACAACCAAGCCTGCCAAATTCCGCCGCAACACTGCTCTTACCAGACCCGATTCCGCCAAGTATCCCGATAACCATTTTTTTATCAGTATAATTTCCCACGCCGCAAAGTCTAACTACTCTCCAGCCGCCTGTCAAATATTACCTCTTATTTTTTTTTATTTTAACACCTATCATCTCCCAAAAACCTTCAAGCAGATAGGCAGCTCATTTGCTGGCATTTTTGTCTTTTAACATTGCTTTTCCACTTACGTTATGGTACTATTAGCAAACTTAATATTTAGCGTGAAACAAAATAAATAAAAAAAGCGAGATGTGACAGAAAACATAATTGGTTGATATAATCTTAATCTGGATATTTATAGTTGTAGTTTTGGGAGAAACAAAGATGAAGAGATTAAAAATTACAATTTGCCTGTTAGTTGCACTAATGATAACAGCAGGGGCGCAAGCTGATACCTTTGGCACAGGAGACAATCAATTTACCATTGACTTTGTAACTATTACACACCCAGGCAATGCGCCTGATACCGGCGGAACTGGTAATGGTGCGGTAGCTTATGAATATCGCATCGGTCGGTTTGAAATTACAAATGCTCAATGGGATAAATTTGTTTTAGATGTTGGCCTTCCCACGGGCAACCCGCCTTCTGCTTATGATCAGACTTCACTTTTCACCGGCCCCCAGAATCCTGTCAACATGGTAAGCTGGTACGAGGTCGCTCAGTTCTGCAATTACCTCACCAGCGGAGATAAGAGCAAAGGCGTATATCAGTTCTCCGGCGACAATACTAATCCAGGGGATTTTATAGGCATAGATCGCAATGCTGCCAAAGCTGCTTACCAAAACATATATTTCATTCCCACCGAGGATGAATGGTATAAGGCCGCCTACCTCAAACCAGATGGCATTACTTACAGTATCTACTCTAGCGGATTTAATGAACCCCCAGCCAGGGATGAAGGTTGGAATGTTTATGGCGGCGTTTACAGCGGAGTATGGGATGTTGGTACAGGTTTCTGCGAACAAAACGGAACATACGACATGATGGGAAATGTTTGTGAATGGACAGAAAGCACATACGTATATAACGGTACACTCTATTACGTCTTCAGGGGTGGTTTTTATGGCAACGACAGTGTTCTTTTCCGTTCAGATTCCCGCCAGTGCTACCATCGCTATTATGATGACTACTCAATGGGCTTACGTGTAGCTTCATTACCGCTGACATCATGTCCGTTTTTTATCGAAGGTGACCTGAATAACGATTGCAAAGTGGATATGACCGACCTGAAAATTTTAGCATCCAATTGGCTGAATGACTACTTTGGTTATGACTATGCAATACTCGCTCGTAATTGGTTTATTAATTGTAATACAGACCCATCAAACCCAGCCTGCACAACACCAGAAGAATAATAAAAACCATTTACCACTAAGCAACCCAGAACCACCAACCCACTTGGGCATCCTTCCCACGCAGGCTCCGTATTCATTATCATCCTGAAAATATCTTATCCCAGAACAACCCCAAACTACCAGCCCCGCACCATCATTCAAACCACAACAGAAGAATCAGCTCGTAAACCTCTTCCAC
>CAZBKA010000051.1:0-19736 GCA_964492365.1 uncultured Pirellulales bacterium
AGTCAATTTTAATTGAAGTTTTGCTGTCTCGGTAAATAAAGTTGAGCTATTAGGCACAATTGCAGCCGTTAGTGACAATGTCGATATTGCCTCTGATATTTTCCCCGCAGCCTTTTGAGCAATTGCAAGTCCGATATACGCATCAACTATCCGATCATTAATTTCAAGTGCATTATTATATTCCATTGCTGCCAGCTCATCATTCTGAGTGTGCAAATAACATGTCCCAAGTTTTATTGTAGCTTCAAGAAAATCAGGGCGTATTTTTATCGCTTTCCGATATTCGTCGATTGCATCATCACACTGGCCAAGCATATTATAGATATCACCTTTTTTGAGTATAAGGTCAATTCTGTCTGGTTCATTTTCAAGCTGACCATCAATAACTTCAATAGCTTCGTTAAATTGGCAATTTCCAACCAGTTCATCTAATTCATCTTCTTGTCCCTGAAAGTTATCAGGATGAATTAGTATCGCAGTATTAAAAGCCTCTATTGCCGCTTCATGTTTGCAGTGAAGCATATATAAATAACCCAGCGTAACCAGCACTGAAATATCATCTGGATACTCTTTTCGAAGCTCTTCGTATTCAATGGTTGTTTTTTCAATTTGACTGTTTTTATAATAAATAGCCGCCAGTCTTTGACGAGGCAGCTGAAGATAGTTCTTAAATTTTAGACAATCCTGATAAAATTCAATTGCCTCACTTTCTCTGCCTAGCCTTTCATAACAATGTCCCAATGCATACAACGCCATTGTATTGTTAGGCTCACGGAAATAGACCGAATTGAACTGTTCGATTGCATCTTTAAGTTGATTATTATAAAGACATAACTGCCCTGCCGCGAGTCTGCCTTTTGTGCAACTCGGTTTTTCAAACAGGTAAAAGCGAAGCTGCTCATGGGCTTTTTCAAATTTCTGTTCGCCGATAAGCTCTACAACTTTATTCAGTTCTTTATATTCACCAAGCCACTTTCCCTGGTTCTTATCCCTGGTCGCATCGAACCAATGCTGTATAAGTTCAGCTGTATCAATATTGACCGCCTTGCCAAGAATTTCTAATAACATACTGCTCATGAACCAACTATCTCCTAAGATGTTAAATAACTTTTCAGTGTTATTGCTATCGTCAAAGAAATTGGTGCAATTAACAGCAAATGTCCCATTGGGGGCTTTTAAATGCGTTTTTTGTGTGTTTTTATACCAGATTTGAGGGCTGTAACGATTGTTGCAATCTTGCTGCCTTCTATAGTCTTATAACTTTAAAGAAAACGGTCAACTTACGTCCCTTTTTGCGATAATTACATACTATTCCCCCCTAACCGGTAAAGCTAGGGGCTTTCTTCTGTTAATCATGCAAAACTTTGTTAATCAGATTTTTGGACTTGATTCTCAATTTCACTAAGATAAGCCAGGGTACGCTGAAGTTTATCGCTCAAATGCTTAAGTTTAAGCATCGTCTTAACTCGCGTCAAAAGTTCCAGCTTATTTACAGGTTTGCTCAAAAAGTCATCCGTACCCGAATCGATCCCTCGCTCAATGTCACCAAATTCATTAAGAGCTGTTACCATGATTACTGGTATGTCCGCATTCTTTGGATCATTTTTCAATCTTTTACAAACCTCAAAGCCGCTCATCTTGGGCATCATTATATCCAACAATATCAAGTCAGGTCTGATCTCTGATACTTTTTCCAGAGCCTCAACACCGTCATAAGCCGCTATTGTCTCACAATCCACATCTTCCAGATAGGCCTGTAGCAACTCAAGGTTCTGCTCGTTATCATCCACGATCAAAATGACCGGTAGTTTTTCATCTCCATTTTTTAAAACATCTCTGCTCATGCAAAAATACTCCTGTTTATCAGTCTATTTTACTATTCTCTGCCACTATATTTTTCAATAAATTCTCTTAGTTGAGGCCTGAGGTATATGCTTTCAAGATCAACCAGCTTGGTCAATGCTTTACAACACAACACGGAAGTCTCCATAGATGACGATGCCGTGTCGACAAAAAAAATACTTTTGTCACGCATAACACACAATCCGCCGCCACCTCCGCCCAGAGCCTCTCGGCGTATAATAACACCTTTACTCTCGAGCAGTAACAACAATTCTTCAATTATTTCTTGTTGATTCATATTTCAAGAAAAACCGTGCTAAAAGTCGATAAAAAATTATATACTTGTAACAACAGGTCAATAAAAATAAGATAGCAATCTCAAAGTATGAGCAATTTTATATTAGGAGCAGTCAGTTGACAAGGATTATTGAGAAACGCCAGGCATTACATAGAAATCTTCAGATGCACAAAAAGCAAAATGACAACCTCGAGCTGCAGGTCAGCCAGCTGCAGGCCTTAGCAAATATTGGCGTAAACACAGCTATGATCGCCCATGAGATAAATAATTTATTAACCCCCCTCTCAAACTACGCAGATTTAGCACTGCAGCACTTAGATGACGCAGAACTGATAGAAAAGGCTCTCAGAAAAACCTCCCAGAACTCACAGAAAGCCTCAAAAGTCATGCAAAGCATACTTGCCGTCGCCAAAGGTGAAACCGAAAAAAAGCAGGTTCTGAATCTCGCGGACCTTGTTGATGAGATTTTCAATTGTCTCTGTCGTGACTTCTCGAAAGACAATATCACCGTAAAGATAGAAATTCCTGGAAATTTGACTATTTTCGCCGTTCCTGTCTCAATTCAGCAGGTTCTAATGAACCTTATCCTTAATAGCAGGGACGCAATGCTTACAACTGGCGGCATTTTAACTGTAAAGGCTGCTGATAATGGCAATTCTGTTGAAATTTATGTTGCCGACACCGGAAAAGGCATTTCAGATGTTAATATGGATAAAATTTTCTCCCCGTTTTTTACTACCAAAAAAGAAAGTGAAAAAACTTCAGGTGGATCCGGACTGGGTTTGGCTTTTTGTAAAAAAGTCATTGAACAGCATAACGGTGAAATTTCTTTTCAATCCACACCAGGTCAAAACACAGTATTTAAAATAATTCTGCCAAAACTTCAGTAAGGAAGCTTATAAAAGGTGGAACTTTTTTTGCAAAATCTTGGCCATTTGATGCTGATGCTTCTGCTGTTGGTCTGTTCTTCTCTTTTTTCTGGCGCAGAAACTGCCTTTTTCAATCTTTCAAAAAGACAGATCAGTGTCCTGAAAAAATCTGAACACAAACTTCAAAGATTGACTGCTCATCTTTTGAAGAACCCCAATAAACTCCTTGGTGCATTATTGCTCGGCAATACCATAGTAAATATTTTAATCTACGCGGTCTCAAGTGTTATTGCCGTCCAGTTAGATAAACAATTAGGTGCTGTCGCTGCAACAACAATGGTAGTTACTACTTTTCTTGCTGTCGTGCTTTTCGGTGAAATATTCCCGAAATCACTCGCTTTTGCAAACCCGCGACCCATCAGCATTGCTCTCTCATTACCGTTATACTTTCTCGTAAAAATACTGTCGCCTATCTTGAAGTTTTTCAACTTCTTTTTCGTAAAACCAACTATTATATTTCTGATAGGCCAACCTAAAAAAACTTCAGCAGTAACTGCCGATGATTTCAAGTTCCTCATAGATTCGAACAGAAAACAGGGTTTCATTAGCAGCGATGAAAATAAACTGTTTTCCGAAGTAATTGAACTTGGTTTTCTCAAGGTACGCCATGTAATGAAGCCGCGAGTAGATATGACATTATGCAGTATTAGTGACTCAAATATAAGAGTCCGTCAACTGATGCTTGAAAGGCATCTTACTAAAATGGCGGTATATGCCAAT
Organism: uncultured Pirellulales bacterium; assembly: GCA_964492365.1. Classification (GTDB taxonomy): domain Bacteria; phylum Planctomycetota; class Phycisphaerae; order Sedimentisphaerales; family Anaerobacaceae; genus JAGLTN01. The sequence goes on from CAZBKA010000051.1 coordinate 3,790, forward strand.
AAGTTTGACAATATTGTAGGTATTATTCATCTGCGGGATTTATTACTCACCCATGATATAACCATCGACAAGCTCATAAAACCTGTAAAATTTGTCCCTGAACAAAAAACAGTTGAATCGCTGCTTGTGTTTTTTAAAAAAACCGCCACTGATTCAGCCATCGTTGTTGATGAGTATGGCGGACTTGCAGGCGTCATCCGACTGGAAGACATCGCTGAAGAATTCATCGGGGCAATTGATGAAACATTACCACAGCAAAAAATTGAACAGATCGGCCCTTTCAAATACCGGCTTAGCGGCAGCCTTTCAATTCATGACTGGGCAGAGACTTTTCACATTGAATCATTAGAGGACAGGGTCTCAACAATTGGTGGTTTGGTTACAGCCTTGCTTGGTAAAATACCCCAGCAGGCTGATTCTGTAGATATGAACAATTTGAACTTTACAGTTGAAAGTGTAAAAAAACATCGTATTGAAAAATTAATTTTAACTTTCAAGCCATCAGAAAATGATAAATAATATACTATTATTTTTATTTGTTATTTTGATAATAATACTCGCTGGTCTGGTTTCAGGCTCAGAAACGGGGCTGTATCAGCTTAGTCGCATAAGACTCAGGCTTGGTGTAGAGCAAAAACGATTCCTCTTTATTATATTAGGCAAAATTGTAAAAGATTCTTCTTCAATGTTGCTGACTATGCTCGTAGCTATAAATATTATTCACTATTTTACAACAAGCATCGTAATATATGTTCTGGTTAGTAAATTCAAAATAGAGGGAAATGCAGAATTTTATGCAACCCTGATCACAGCCCCTGTATTATTCATGTATACAGAGCTTATTCCGAAAAATATTTTTTTCTATCGTGCAGATAACATCCTCCCATATCTTTCGCCAGTGCTGTTTGTTTTCCACAAATTACTTTCCTATTGCGGCATAGTACCTCTCCTTAAAGTTTTTGCTAACTTTTTTGCAAAGCTCACAGGTTCACACTCTACATCGAACATGATTCTTAAAAAATCTCAAAGACACCACATAGAGGCCATTTTAAAGGACACCCGCGAAGAAGGTCTCCTCAGTTCGGTACAGTCAGACATAATTAACAGAATTGTAAGCATACCAACTATAAATCTAAGATCAGTAATGATACCGATAAACAAAACTCAGATGGTACCGTTAACTTCCACCAGAGCCGCCATGATTGACATATTTTCTAAAATACCTTTCAACAAGTTGCTGGTTTATGATCGTTGGAAAAGCAACATCGTTGGATTTATACAAATATCTGATTGCCTCAGCGTTGATAAAGACTTTAACAACTTAAATGATTTTTTAAAGCCAATAAGAAAGATTGACTTGAATACACCTTTTACACAGACTGTAAAAATTATGCAGAAGGAAAAGCATAAGATTGCTTTGATAACAAAAACTTCATATCATGATAAACCACTGGGCATTGTTACTATGAAGGATCTTATTGAAGTACTTTTCGGCGAATTAGTAGAAGGGTAACAAATGAGAAAACAGCAATATATAAATATTATTGCATTGCTTGTTCTGGTTATCTGTCTGTTTGCGATATTTGCCAACAGTATGACAAAACCCCTCAGCAGGGACGAAAATATGTACTGCTCCGCCGCCGCCTTAATGTCGCAGGGAAAGACTATTTACAAAGATTTTGCTTACCCTTCCCAACTGCCCTACCATCCACTTATATGCTCCGCCCTTTATAAAATTTTTAATACGACTCAATACCTCTTAATCGCCAGGCTATTCTCATCTTTTTGTGAAATATTAATCATAATTTGCATCTTCAACATATACCGCCAGCTTCTTGATGATTATAAAATAATCTCAGCCATATCCGCTGCCTCGGCAGTAGCCCTGTACACTTTTAATCCGATGGTAGATTACGCCGCAGGCTACGCATGGAATCACGACCTTGTCATACTGTGCATCGCCCTTTCGTTTTGGCTTTTCATATCGATCGATTTCAAATCTGCTTCGAGATACACCAGTGTTTTTTTCATTGCAGCCCTGCTTACAATCGCCACTCTAAGCCGCATAACAACTGCAATCATCCTGCTGATATTTTTTATATTTATACTTGTTGCTCCCGCAGATTCACCTAAACAAAGATTAAAAAACATCTGCCCATTTGTGCTTTCAACAATATTATTTTCGATTTGGCCGATCTTTATTATTTCAAAGGCTCCGCAGGCATTCGCTCTCAATATCTATAAAATACCCGCGTTATACTCTCAATGGCTCGCCGAGCAAGGCCTTGTATTCAAAAAAACCGCTTTAACTTTATTCTGTGTTAATTTGCCTGGATACCTTGTACTTTTAATCTCAGCCGCACTGCTTTTCCTGGCAATGTTAATTTTACGAAAAAACTTTACAAAAACAGACAAACGAAATTTCACTCTCATATGTTTGATAATCGTTGCCCTTGTAATAATAATCTACATCCCTCCTACAATTTGGCAGCAGTATTTTGCCCCGCCCGTGGCATTTATAATAATCGCCTCCGCCTATCCCATTTTGCATCTTAGAAAACATCTTGCTGACTTAAAATATTCGAAAATTGCTGTAACAATTTTCACCACTTCAGCCGTAATCGCAATTATTGCAAACTCATTTGCTCTTCAAAAAATTATTATCCTCTCAGATTACAACCTCTGGACACCCATAAAAGTAAATAGCACTTCAAAGAAAATCGCCGAACTTACCCCATATCCGCAAGTAGCATTAACATTGGCCCCTCTCTACGCTCTGCAAGGCCGATGTCTGATTTATCCCGAACTTGCCACAGGTTCAATCGCATATCGAATCGCCGACAGACTCTCACCCCAACAGAGAAAACTAACCGTTACAGCAGGACCCGCCCAATTGGCCCTTCTTATGCAAATTGCATCCCCCGATGTCATAATTTTAAACGTGGAGCCAATGGCAAACCTCGAAACAACTTTAATTCCATACATACCGAACAACTCAAAAACTTTCATTTTTGAAGATCAGGGTCCAATCATCCGCTACAAACCCTGATATTCCGTTTGCTCCCACTTATCAAGCAGTCGAAAAGCCAGAACCGCCCTGCCTGCATCACCAAAATTACCTCCAAGTTTAAACCAGTTATCATCTTTACCGATTTTTTCTTTAACCGCAATTGTAGCCGTCGCTGGCAGTCTAACTCGCCCCATAGGTTCAATCGTCACATTCCATCTTCCTGGTTCAAGCTTAAAACCTTCCGGAATCTGCTCTGCAATAACTTCACCTTTGACAGCCTTATTGCCAAAATTATAGGCCCAAAGCTCAACGTCAGTCGCAACACCAGCCTCTATGACATGGTCAGGTTCAATCGTCCACATTGGCCCACCCAATTTCGTAGTACTTTTAGGCATCGCAAGCTGCAATAAAACCTTACAGACTTCATTTTTTCTAACCTCAGCAAGCTGTTGCTTTTCAAGCTCAATTTTCTCCGCCTGTCCTTTTTGCAAAATCACGAACACAGCCTTGCCCGTCAATTTCGCAGGTACTTCCTTACCCAGATACCTTCCAAGATAATCATACACACCCTCAACCTTTAATTTATTCTTTATGGGCCAATCCGCAACAAAGGTACCCTTTACGTTCCATTCACCTTCGCCCTGGGCAAAAGCAACCAGAACATCCCTTTTCTTACCATCAGGCTTTGCCCGAAATGCATAAACCTGCGCATCGGAATTACTATCATTATTCCATCTGCCAAGACATTTGGCGTCATTTAAAAATCGCCCAACTGCCGCCAAAGCTGAATAACTTGCCCTGGGTGTAAGATCGAGCCTCAAAAGACCAAACTGAATCTGGCGGTTGTGTACCTCATCATAATGACCCAGAATAAAATGAAAATGACGATTAACACCTGCAAACAGACTGCTTGCATAAGACTGTGCCATGAACTCCGCTTTAAGTGTCTCATGCTCATCATCGAAGTCACACCAGGTACCCTCATCCTGGCAAGGCAATCCTCGGTCACTTTCTGTTAGCCAGATAGGTTTTCCGCAAGCTGCCTCTCTCGCAGGTCTCCATAAATCATTATAAGCTGTAGGCCAGGCATAAGAATGAATATTATATGTATCAAAATAACTCCAAGCCTCATTTTCAAGCACACCCTTTGTATGAAGATCCGTACTTATCCCGCCATAAGCGTTCCAGCAGACAGTCAAATCAGGATCGCCCGCTTTAAAACCAAGATACGCTGCCTTTTGAAGCACACACATTTCATCGATTGTCTGGCCGCCGAAGTTCCCCGCATTGGCTTCATTCCAAGGCTCCCACGCCTGAACCCTGCCCTTAAATCGCTTTCCCATTTCATTACAAAAACTGTATATATCCCTCATGTCTGATGGAAAACCACCTCTGTCTTCACTTTCAGTCTCACACCACATTGGTCTGTCATGAAAAACCTGCAGGGTTTTCAGACCAGCCTTTGCATGCGCCGTCGCCGAAATATCATAGCTTGTGTTTTTTACAAATTTTTCCTTCGCTGGTTCAAGCTCTCGCCAGGTTGCCCTGTCGCGTCCCCAGTTAACACCAGCCAATGCCGCTATATTTGCCAACCGTTCCTGTCCCGTTGGATCATCCTTGGCAAACCAGCCCGTTGCCATATCAATACAAACTGGTGAATCCTGAGCAGTAGCAGCCTTGAGTTTCGCCAATACCGCCGCCGTCGTCCAGTCAGTAGTATTATCATTGGCGTCAATAAATTTAATTTTATACCAGCCAATACCCAATTTGCCGGCAGAAATATCCTTCACATCGAAAGGCGTAACTATATCAAGCTTCCCTTCCCCAACTTTCTTTTGACTATCATCGAATATCTGCCACCCAACCGCATCCTGGGACAGATCAGCAGGAACTTTTACTTTAACTTCCTGCCCATCAAGATATATATTTCCAGGATTCCCGTCTAAAGGCAATGGAATCTTTCTTTTTACCTCGTATGATGCCCCGTTTGCAGCAACAAAACAAATCAGCACACAGCAGGCATAAATGAAAATTACAAATAAACGCTTAAAAACCATGGCAAAATCCATTCTCTAAAAAAAAATAACTCAACTTCACACCAAACTACATTAATGCGACACAAACCAAGCTTTTGTTCGCAAAAAAATCAAAATATTGACACTTATATAAAATCACCTAAGATAGATAAACCTTAGCACCTCAATGAATTTTTTATAAGGATTTTTATGTCGATTTTTTTAAGGTCAACTTTGATTTTCTCAGCCTTATTTCTCATCACCACTGCAAATGCACGCAACTGCTCAATAACCCCACAGTACCTCAAATGCCAATATAGCAGTGACCCCATAGCCATAGACACACCAGCTCCTCACCTAAGTTGGATTATAACATCCAAAATACGTAACCAAAGCCAGTCAGCCTACCAAATTATCGTCGCTGACAGCATTAGAGCATTAAAAAATAATCAACCAAATCTCTGGGACAGCGGCAAAGTATCATCAAACCAGACTGTAAACATTCCATATCAAGGTAAATCGCTTACGAGTGGATTAATTTGCTATTGGAAATTGCGCATCTGGGACAAAAATAATGTTCCCTCACCTTGGTCAAAACCTGCAAAATGGGAAATGACACTTCTCGATCCGCTTCAGTTCAAAGCAAAGTGGATAAATGACGGCAAGCTGAATCCACCTCCGGCATCACAAGATAGCTATAACGTTGACCCAGCCCCATTATTTCGGCACCAGTTCACTTTAAATAAACCCATCAAAAAAGCAAGACTATACATAACAGGCTTAGGCTATTACGAGTCGTATTTAAATACAAAAAAAATAGGTGACCAGGTCCTCGACCCAGCATGGACAGTTTACAGCAAACAAATTCAATACCGCACCTTCGATGTTACCAGCATGCTAAAACAAGGAAAAAACTGCATCGCTGCTACCCTCGGCAATGGTTGGTACAATCCCCTCCCGCTTCAGATGTGGGGCTGGTTAAATTTGCAAACTACGCTTACTACTGGCAGACCCACACTGCTCGCCCAACTGATGATAGAATTTAAAGATGGTACAAAACAATCTATCATTACCGATGAAACCTGGAAAACCGCCGAATCACCGATACTCAAAAACAATATCTACCTCGGTGAGCTTTACGACGCCGCAAAAGAAATAAAAAACTGGAACAGCCCAGACTTTAACGACTCATCCTGGAAAAACGCAGCCTTGGCCAAACCACCTCTAGGCGTTTTAAAAGCCGCTCCATTACCGCCAATCAGAATTACCCAGAAGATCAAACCAATAAAAATTTCTCATCCCAAAAAAGATGTTACCATCTTCGACTTCGGTCAGAATTTCGCTGGTTGGTTAAAGCTGAAAATAAACGCTCCCGCAGGAACAAAAATAAATCTTCGCTATGGAGAACTCCTCTATGACGATGGTCAATTGAATCCAATGACAAGCGTCTGTGGTCAGATAAAAGGTAAAAAAAATGAAGGTTCACCGATAGGTGGTTCAGGCTCACCAGAAATCGCCTGCCAGCAGGATACATATATTGCAAAGGGAACCGGTAGTGAATACTATTGCCCGACTTTTACCTTCCATAGTTTTAGATACGTCGAAATCATCGGCCACGCAAATCCATTAACTGCCAGCGATATCATTGGTCTTAGACTAAACACGGACATCGAAAAAGTTGGTCAGTTTTCATGCTCCAATGACCTGTTTAATAAAATCCAGAAAAACACCGAGTGGACTTTTCTCAGCAATATTTTCTCCGTACAATCCGACTGTCCACATCGTGAAAGGTTCGGCTATGGAGGGGACATCGCCGTCACAACAGATGCCTTCATCATGAACTACAACATGGCACAGTTTTATGCCAACACCGTCTCACTCTTCACCGATTCCGCATTAGATGGTCAGGTACTCACCAGTACAGCGCCATTTGTAGCAATCAACTGTGGCCCTGTATGGGAAATGGCACATCCCCTGTTACAATCACAGTTATACCGGTACTATGGAAATAAAACCATCATCCAGCAAAACTACAAAATCTCAAAACGCTGGTTGGATAATCTCACAAAACAATACCCCAGCCATATAATAGAAAAAGGTCTTAGCGACCACGAAAGTCTCGAAGAAACACCAGCCCCACAGCTTGTCACTCCGCTCTATTACCAAAGTACGAAAATACTTGAAAAATTAGCTTCTATAGTTGGCGAATATGACCAGGCGCAGCAATACAACAAACTCGCCGAAGACATCCGCGTTGCTTATCTGAAAAATTTCAATGACCCGCAAACAGGCACCTTCGACCCCTGCACCCAGACAAGCCAGTCATTTGCCATATACCTGAACCTCGTTCCGGAAAAGCAAACCTCACTCGCAGTAAATGCATTGCTAAAAAATATCCAGCAAAAGGACAACCACCTCACCACTGGAATCTTCGGAACAAAATACATGCTCGAGGCTCTCTCCCGCACAGGACACGCCGACATCGCTTACAATATCGTCAACCAGAAAACTCCACCCAGTTGGGGATATATGATCGAAAAAGGTGCAACAACCCTCTGGGAGCACTGGGATTTCAGTGATAACACCTTTTCACACAATCATCCCATGTTCGGCTCCGTCAGCGAATGGTTTTACCGCTGGCTTGGTGGTATTCAGCCTGCCGATGACGCAATCGCTTTCGACAAAATAATCATCAGGCCACAGATAATACCAAACCTGAATTGGGTAAACTCCAGCCACAAATCCATTCGTGGGTTAATCGTCTCAAACTGGTCAATAAACAAAAATAGCCTGAAAATGCAAATCGAAATACCTGCCAACACTTCCGCAACAGTTTACATCCCAGCAGCAAAATTAGACGAAATAAAGGAAAATTCGACCCCAGTTAGTCAGCTAACCGACATTAAACTCGTAAATTTTGACAAAAACACAGCTATTTTTGAAATTGGTTCCGGTAAATATAACTTTGAATCTCAAATTACCCCCGAAAGCCTTTTTAGCCACTGAAAATAATAAAATTGCAACTTGAAAATATCATAGGTATAATGCCCCTTTATCTTAAAAATCGTTATTTTGTAATAAGGTTTTATATTTTGCTTAAGGCAGCTTAAATGCGACGTATAAAGTTTATGCTTGAATCAGTAAAGCACCCAAGGTGGACAGGTGCCTTCTGTCAGAGTTCAAAAGGTTTGGCACAAAAAATGGCACAGAAAATCGGAAACTCTAAAAACGTTATCGAATTTGGACCTGGTACCGGCATCATAACACATGAAATTTTAAACTGCCTGCCCAAAGATGGACATCTGACATGTTTCGAGATAAACCCTACATTTTGCAAACATTTAAAAAAAATTAATGACCCAAGGCTGACAATTATAAACGACGACGCTCAGAATTGCCAAAAATATGTTAAGGATTACGACTGCGTTGTCTCAGGTCTGCCCCTTACAGTATTCACAAAACCACAAAGAGAAAATATCATAGCGATCTCAAGCAAGTCTAAAAAATACATCCAGTTTCAGTACACACCTTTCCTCCGAAGAAAGCTCAGCCACCACTTTGCTAATGTAAAATTAAACTTCATAGCAATGAACGTACCGCCGGCTTTCATCTACATTTGCAGCAACTATGACAAACCTAAGCCCGAACGTTCTGCTGTTTAATAGGCTAATATTTTATTGGCTTTTCTGATGCGCTCCGATGTCTGGCGAACTATCTGTCGGAACCGCATTGCCCCAGTAATCCCTGCCTCCGTTATCTCGCATTTTTTGCCCTGTACCAAGACATGGAGAACCGTTTTGAAGCATATAACCCGTAACACTGTCAATCCCAGAACCGCCGCTTCCTGGACTTACAAACATTGGATTTGATGTCAGCCCTGAATAATTTGCTGGTCGATTAATACAGTTGCCGTAAAATACATTCTTGCAGAAATAATAATTTGTATAATCCTCGAAAACCCACGTTACTCTGCCGTCGACATACCAGATATTATTTAAAAAGCTGCTGTCCCCCGTACATCCGCCATGCGTAAATCGCATCGCCCTGATATCAAGGTGTGGCCCTACATAAAACACGTTATTATATATTTGAACATTAACCGCATCTTTATAAATACTGAACGCACCATCGCCTTCAACCAGTGCAAAGTCACCATCATTCTGACTGATATTATATCTCACTGTTGTGCTGACATTGCCGATACTTGAATCATCCGGACTACAGCATATAAGCATAAATCCGCCCTGGTTATCATGTGTATAGTTATATTGGAAAATAGTATTTTCACAGTTATTATCAGAGTCGAAAGCTTCCCCGTCATTCGTTCCGACCATTCCGCTGACTTCATTGTACTGAATAAGCGTATTGTCACACCCTGTAGGCCATATCCCCGCCGCCCAGTCATCACACCTCGTCCTGCCGCCGTTAATAACATTATATTCGATAACTGCCCCATCACAGGCGATCATTAAAATCACATCTCCGCCGATATCCTCAATCAGATTTCCACGAACAAAAATATTGGTTCCCGGAAACCACGTATTCCTCGAACCATATCCGCCCGTAACACCGATACCATTTCTGTCACAGCGAACAACATGACAATCCTCAACCCGCACATCATCATAACGTGACCTGGGAGAATTACTGCCATGCGCACTGACCTTGATCCCCCATCCCCCGCCTTCAGCCTTACTCAAGCTGCCGTTAACATCATGAACATAAAGGTTCCTGAAATAAATATGTTTTGCCAAGCCATAATTTTCGATCAAGGCATAAATTCCCCTGCGATTAGCAACCCGCGTAGCTCCTGTATTCGTAATTTCAAGATTATTAACTTCCCAGTATTCGACATTATAAAGATAAACCGCCTGGCTGACAGTTCCATTACCATCGAACCTGGGTTTGTTCCCCTCGCCGTACATATCAATTACAATCGGTGCCCCAAATGCTCCGCTGCCCTTAACCGCCATCTGTCCCGTATATTGGCTCCCCGCCTTAAACAACAGCCTGTCACCAGGCCCAAACACATGCGCGTTAACCTTTGTAATACTCTTCCAGGCCGTCGCCTGACTGAGACCGTTATTATTATCATTACCGCCGACACTATCAACGTAATAAGTTTTACCGGAAATATCTCTCGCCCATATTGCATAATCAACCATATTACATAAGCCGTCCCCATCTCCGTCCGCAGCAACATTAACATCTTTCAGCCAGTCTTCGCTCAGCAATGCAAAGTCAGCATAACCAACAACACCATCGCCGTCAAAATCCCCGCCAGCCGCAGTGGTAAATTGCCATACTAAACCTTTGACAGTTTTACCGCCGCATATCTCATCAACTCGCCAGTAATAAGTTCTACTTCTTTCAAGCCAGCTATTAACATCATAACTGTTCACATCAAAATTACCTTTATACACCGCATCATTAACCGTGCCAGCCTCAACATTACTTTCATCTGTCCCAAGATAAACATCATAGCTGTTCGCCTCTCCCGTAGGCTCCCAGCTCAAAACAACATCACTGAAAATTTTATCGCTTCCATTCATCGGCATCGGCATACATGCTACCTTCGGATTGGCCATTGCCTCTATCTCCGCATCGCTTAAGGCACAATCATATATCTTCACATCATCAATCGCCCCGCGGAAATAATAACCTGTCCCAGCTGCCGGATTAGCTCCAATTGCAAGGTCATAACTATTCATAGTCATAGCCGACGTACCAATCGAATTGAAATTATTCAACTGACCATCAACATATATCCTGAACGTTTTTCCCAGCCGGTCAAGAACATAAACAACATGGTGCCATTGTCCATCAAAACAATTAGCCGTCGTATAAGGTCCGGAACTTGTCACCCCGCTGGCATACGCACGCACCCTGCCATATGACAACGTGCTGTATTGACTGATTTTATACGCATTATTGCCCTTGCTTATCAAGCACGCCGAACTCGTAGCCTGCGAAGATTTCATCCACATCGCTATAGTAATCGCATCATATCGCATCTGCGACCACTCCGCATCACCGCTGCCATCAATTCCGATATAAGCTCCATTAATCGACTCGAAAGCCTGTCCCCCGAAAGGCCCGTCAACATAACTATAAGTACTTGAACTAGAAGTGTTCTTTAAGGAACCATCCCGCCCGTTGCCGCTCGAGTCAGTCATGTCACCATTAAATTTCCACCATCCGACCAAACTATTGCCCAGCGTTGAAAATTCCCACACATCCCCCTTACATATATTCCCGTTCGCGCCAACGCCGTCTACTCGCCAGTAATACGTTTTCCCGTACTCCAGCCCGTTAACGTCATAAACAATCTCCTTGCAGTTTACCAGGCTAACGCCAAGCATATTCTCTCTGCTGGCATTATTAACATCATCGAAATTTGTCCCTAAATATATATCATAGCTTCTCGAAAACGCTCCGCCCTTTACCCATTCCAGCACTAAAGATGTCCCCGCCCCCTCTGTACCATCCGCTGGTTTTGGCGAAGAAACCTTTCGATAAATATCATCTGAAATCTCCTTCAACTCTGCCTGGCTCAATGCTCTGCCATAAATCCTCACATCGTCAACTAGCCCTTTAAGTGCTCTGTTTGACCCGCCGGCCAGAACTTCAAGATTCTGCCCTATTGCGACATCCCAGTTATTAGTAGCAATTAATCCGCTTGCGGAACTCTGAGCATCAAGCTGACCATCAATATAAAGCTTTACATAGCTCCCGTCATAAACGGACGCAATATGATGCCACGTCCCGTCGACAACAACGTCACTGCCCTCAGCCTTCACCCTGCCGCCAACAAGATAATACGTTGCTCTGATAAGCCTGCCTCCCCACCCGCCATCCTGTTCAATCCGATACCCGCCGGTATTGCCCTTGGTAATAAAACCTGCCAAACCAATATCCAGATCAGGACTTTTGTACCACATACACAAACTCATAGGCCCGGTTATATCTGCCCACGTAGATTCGTTCGCATCAGCCTTGCCTCCGCCGCAATTAATGTAGCTGCCACCGCCTATTGAAACACTTTTTCCAAGCACACCGACATCAAAACTCGGAGAATTAACCGCCGTTCCATCATGACCATTACCCGAAGAATCAAGATAGTTCCCTTCAAATTCCCACCGCCCGACCAGCCCATCCAGAACGACATCAGCCATAGCAAAAGAAAAATTAAAAATGCAGAAAAGAAGTGAAATAACTATAAATGATTTCTTCATATCACATCCCCATCCTTCATCAAAACGCCAAAAACAGCATTAATCGCATACCTACCATCATACCAATTAATTATACATAAAACCTAACAAAATACAAGCAAAAACATAAATCAACGCCATTCCAGCAAAAACGCCTCAGGGGTTGACATATAGCCTTTAAATGCTATAATATAATCAATTGAAAAGCATCATGAGATGAAGTTTAATAACTTTTCATCAAAAAAAAGCTATACGACATCTTCGCTGGTTTTTGAACATCATACATGTTTTGCCTACAGAAAATCGATCGCGGAGTTGATGTTATGAAAAAACTGACGTTTTACATAACTTGGCAAATCACAGACAGCCAAAATATTTCAATTCATAAGTTTCTGCATCGGCCCCAACCTTATAATGATTTTCATTTGTAGCTTTAGGATGTACGATTATGAATACACAAAAAAACAAACATAAAAACCTTATTGTATTTCTAATCTGGTTTTCCTCGGCACTGCTCTTTGCCGCCGCATATTGGAGCTCGCCTCAGATTGATGTGATGGTTCCATACCGCAAATGGTTCGGCGGCGGTAGTCTTGTTTGTTTGGCAATTGCTTCGTTTTATTTCAATATGATTCTGGTTGGCTCCTATGTCTACAGACACAAAAAACCTGCTGTAGAGATTTCCATGCTAAGCAAACCAATAAAACTGATTACAATCATAGCAGTCGTGACGATTATTTTTTACTGTCTGGGAAAACTGGCTGCATTCGGTTCATTCTTCAGTTTGTTTGGAGGACTGCTGTTAGGCTGGTCACTCCAGGCCCCATTAAGCGGATTGGTAGCATGGATCATGATTTGTTTGAAACGCTCTATCAGACCAGGCGACCGCATTCAGTTTCCAGAACTAAAGTTGACCGGAGATATCGAAGATGTTGGCGCCATGTATCTAACGCTTAACCAGGTCGGAGGCAGCATTACCAGCGAGGAAGCTGTTGGTCGAAGGGTACTTGTCCCAAATGCTATGCTCTTCAATTACGTCGTAATTAACTACACCGTCACACAGGAAGCTGCCTACATCCTGGATGAAGTCGTAGTTCGGATTACCTACAATTCCAACTGGGAAAAAGCCGAAGAAATATTACTGAACGCCGCCCAAGAAGTTACCGCTGACATCATACAGGCTACTGGTACAAAACCATACATCCGTTCAAATTTGTACAACTATGGCGTCTATCTTCGCCTGCGGTTTAAAACCAGGGTTCAGGAGCGTGCCGAAATTGCCTATAAGATCGAAAAATATATATGCAGGATGATTCAAAAAACACCGTCTGTTGATATTGCCATTCCCTATGTTTACTCATATCGAACCGTCCTTGACGAAAACGCCACAGACAGCGCAGTATCGATGTCAGAAAATGTCCAGGAAATACCATTAAACAAAATACGCTCAACTGCCTTTGCCGGTGACTCCAGCGACATCCAGCAATTGTCGCAAAGCATCACAGAAAAAGGACTCATCCAGCCGATTGTTGTTCACGAGAAAGATGGCTTTTATAATGTAGCTGCCGGCCATCTGCGATTTGAAGCCTGCAAATCTCTGGGGTGGGACAAAATCGCTGCAATCGTGTGTAATTCAAAGCAATAAGTCACATATTAATGCTTATATATAGTTCCTGACCGCAAAACGTAGCCATCCAAATTTCTATTTCCTCAAAAAAACTTAGTCCCCCAGGCCCGTCCGTAGAGGATATCCTATTTAATTCCCCATTTTTCTGTCAACATCGTGTATACCCATTTCAAAACAAAAAACCGCCAAAAAAGCTTGTAAATCATAAATTAAAACATAAAATCTCAATAATAGAAATTCACTGATTATCTCTTAATTGAAGTCTCGCTTTTGCTGAAGACATATGCAGAGTTGGAGTTGGAAAATGGACCTTGAAAATACGGATAATAAAAAAGACAGTCTTCTTAAAGCTGTATTGCTGAAAGTTATTATCCCTGCCGTTTTGGTGGCACTTATTGTCAATTTAGTATTTAAGGACCCACCCCAAAGCAACAAAAGCTTGGCAACCAAATCAATTATTGCCGGCAATTACAAAGCCGCTGCTGAAAAACTCCAACTGCAAATTCACGAAGATTTTTCCAATATCGAATTACACCGTAGCTATCTTAACGCTCAGCATAAGAACATTCGCCGTGACACGGATTCTGCAATTAAATTCGAGACATTAAATGAATATCAACGCTATGCTGATTGTAATGACACTAAAACTTCAGATATTGGTTATTATGGCTTGGGTTACTTTCATGGTTTACTCAATGAATATGATGCTGCATTAGAGAATTATCTAAAAGTCAAAAACCACAATATGCCGTTTCTGAATAATTCCATTGGCCTTCTTTATTTTAAACTTCAGGATCAGCAAAAAGCTTTATCATATTTTAAAAAAGAAACCGAAATCATCGATGGCAATTTAGAAGGTGCCTATATCAATCTTGCAAAACTGTATTATGAAAATAAAAACTTTCAGGAGCTGAATAAACTTATACAAAATCAGGATATAAAAAAATACATCCCCCTTCACATATACCGTGTTCTGCTTCTGAAAAACGGCGATATTTTAGGCTATCTTGAAAACTCTTTAAAAATTAATAATATTACGAGCATAGGCGTGCTTGCTGCTTTCTTGATAACAATTATATGGTTCCGGTATCTTCGAAGGATAGATATCTTCGAGCCTGAGCCAATTAAATACATGTTGATTACTTTTTTGGTGGGCATGCTGTTTGCCGAGTTGTGCAATATAGGATACGATTTTTCTGACTACTATACGAACATAAAACTCAATAAAAATATTTTGCAAGATGCAGCCTATTGCATATTTGTCATAGGTTTTTTAGAAGAACTGGTAAAAATCATTCCTTTCTTAATAGCCCTGAAATATTTCAAGCATATAAACGAATCTATAGACTATTTCATTTATGCATCCGTAGCCGCTTTAGGTTTTGCTTTCATGGAAAATCTTCTCTATTTCAATGACTCCGGAATACACTGCATTTCAGGCCGAGCATTAACCGCTGTATTTATGCATATGTCATTGACCAGTATTGCCGCATATGGGCTTTTTTACGCAAAATATTTTCTGAATAACCATAAGCGTTTCCTCTGTTTCGCAGCTTCTTTTTTAACTGCTATACTGCTTCATGCATCTTATGATTTCTGGACAATATCAGAAAATATTGATAAGCAATTAAGAACCTTTACTTTTTTTACACTGATTTTTTGTTTAATACTTTATACAGGCATTTTAAGAAAAGCAATTGATCTGTCTGAGTTCAAATTACAGAGCAGACAAAAAATAGTAAAACTCAGCGAATATCTTTTCTGCTCACTGTCATGGGTCTTCATCTTGCAGTATTTGTTAATGGGTATTAAATTTGGCTCTTCAAATGCAAATCATAGCCTCATAACAGAAATACTGCCTCTATCCTACCTGATGTTTTACCTTATCGCTGGGCTCGGAAACGTCTCAAAAATTAAAAAAACTAAACCCAAAACCCCCGCTGAAAATATAGAACAAGAATATCTGGCATTCAAACAAGCAATTAATAATAACACCACTGACCTGATCGCCGCAAACTTACAAGCCGATGACAGCAATATTACTCTGGCAAATCTTTCTTTTGACGATTTCAAATGCATGC